>NZ_JBQOUX010000100.1:0-28375 GCF_052216785.1 Streptomyces sp. JW3
GTCCCGCCCCGCGCGGGACCGGGCCGACGGCGTTCCCGCGTGCCCTCCCCCGGGCCCGCCCCGATACCCTCGCCCCGTGAGCAGGAACGCCGCCTTCGACCCGCCCCCCGCCGCCCGCGCGTACCGGCTGCGGACCGCGCGCGGCGAGTTCGCCGCCGTCGACTCGCCCGTGGCCGAGGGGGCCGAGCCGCGCGGCACCGTGCTGATGCTGCCCGGCTTCACCGGCAGCAAGGAGGACTTCACCCTGCTGCACGAGCCGCTCGCGGCCCGCGGCTACCGCACGGTCGCCGTGGACGGACGCGGCCAGTACGAGTCCGACGGTCCCCGGCACGACGAGTCCGCCTACGCCCAGCGGGAGCTCGCCCGGGACGTACTCGCCCAGGCGGCCGCCCTCGGCAGCCCCGCGCCCCGTGCCCCGATCCACACCCCGGTCCACCTGCTCGGCCACTCCCTCGGCGGTCAGATCGCCCGCGCCGCCGTCCTCCTGGACCACTCCCCCTTCCGCTCGCTCACCCTGATGTCGTCAGGGCCGGCGCAGATCTCCGAACCGCAGCGGCAGCGCGTGAAGCTGCTGCGGGACGCGCTCGCCGTGCTGACGATGGCCGAGGTCTGGGAGACGATGCAGGCGATGGGGCCGCCCGAGGAGGTCGGCGGACCGGTCCGCGGACCGGTCGACGAGGAGCGGCTGCGGCTCCGCTGGCTGGGCACCGCGCCCGCGCAACTCCTCGCCGGGGGACAGCAGTTGTGCACCGAGCCGGACCGTGTGGCGGACCTCGCGGCCGTGCCGTTGCCGTGCCACGTGCTGTCCGGCGAACGCGACGACACCTGGCCGGTGCCGCTCCTGGACGACATGGCGGTACGGCTGGACGCGCGCCGGACCGTGATCGCCGGCGCCGAGCACTCCCCCAACGCCGACCAGCCACTGCCCACCGCCACGGCCCTCGCCGACTTCTGGGACCACGTCACCGGCCGAAGAGGCCCGGAAACCGGCCGCTGAAGCCCGGAAACCGGCCGCTGAAGCCCGGAAACCGGCCGCTGAAGCCCGGAAACCGGCCGCTGAAGCCCGGAAACCGGCCGCTGAAGCCCGGAAACTGGCCGCTGGAAAACACTCCCCTCAGCCGCGTCCGCCGTCCGCCGCCATCGGGAAGGCGTCCAGCCGCAGCGCGCTCGGCGGAGGCAGCGCCGAGCGGGCCGGGTGGGCCCGGAACGCCTCCAGGAAGTAGGCCACCAGGCGCCGGGAGGCCGCGTCGTCGGCGGGCAGCGCGGCGACCATGCCGCAGTGCGCCAGCAGGGCCACACCGAGGTCGGAGGGGTGGAAGTCCGGCCGCAGCGCCCCCACCGCCTGCGCCCTGCGGATCAGCGTCATCAGTTGCCGCTCGGCCCCCGCCCGGGCCCGTACCCGCTCCCGCGAACGGTCGGGAAAGGCCGCGGCGAACGCCGCGGGGAACCCCCGTTCCTCCCGCTGCAACCGGCAGACCGTCTCCACCAGCCGCTGGAAGCCGTGCCAGGGGTCGGGGTCGGCCACGGCCTCCGTGAGGACCCGGGTGCAGGCGGTCAGCTGGTCCTCGAAGGCCGCGTGCACCAGGTCGTCGCGGGTCGGGAAGCGGCGGTAGAGCGTGGCGACGCCGACGCCGGCCCGGCGGGCCACGGTGGCCATCGGCGCGTCGATGCCGTGCTCGGCGAAGACCGCGCGGGCGGCCACGAGTATCCGCTCCCGGTTGCGCCGCGCGTCCGCCCGCAGCCCACCGACGCCCCCGGTGTCCCCGACGCCCCCGGCATCCCCGGCATCCCCGATCCGAGAAGAACCGACCGCCACTGTCTCTCACCTCCGCCACAAGTGGACGAAGCCGTCCACTTGGCACCCTACGCTCGGCGTCCAGACCCTCCCCTCCCCCTCTCCCCCCTCCCCCGACTTCCGGCCGAAGCAGAGGCAGCCACCATGAGCGACGACACCGACCGAACGATGAGAGCCGTACTGTACGACCGCTTCGGCGGCCCCGAGGTGCTCTACGTGGGCCGGGTACCGCGCCCCGCCCCCGCCCCCGGCGAGGTACTGGTCCGGGTACGCGCCTTCGCCGTGAACGGCGGTGAGCTGCTGGCCCGCGCCGGCCGCGCCCGCCTGGTCACGGGCGCCAGGTTCCCCCAGCGCACCGGCATCGACTTCAGCGGCGAGATCGCGGCCCTCGGCGCCGGCACCGGCGGATGGGCGGTCGGCGACCGCGTATGGGGCACCGCGGGACGCTCGCCGAAGGGCACCGCCGCCGAGTACGTGGCGGTGCCCGCCGACCGGGTCGGGCCGGTCCCGGCCGCTCTCGACCTCGTCGAGGCCGCGGCGCTCCCGGTGGGCACCACGGCCGTCACCGCCCTGCGCGACAAGGCCGCGCTGGGTCCGGGCGAACAGCTCCTGGTACGCGGCGCGGCCGGCGGGGTCGGCAACGTCGCCGTCCAGCTCGGCCGGGCACGCGGCGCCGAGGTGACCGGCCTGGCGCGTGCGGCCAACCTGGACTTCGTGCGTGAGCTGGGCGCCCAGCAGGCCGTCGACCACCGGGCGGTGCGCCCCGCCGACCTGGGCCGGTTCGACGTCGTACTGGACACCGTGGGCACCGAGCTGAGCGGTTACCGGCGCCTGCTCCGCCCCGGCGGACGGATGGTGACCATCGCCGTCGACCCGACGCGGATCGTGGCGACGGTGGGCTACCTGGCCGCCAGTGCCGTGCACGGCCGCGGCCGGGTGCGGGCCTTCAGCGGCAACCCGAAGCGGCCCCTCCTGGACGCCGTCGCCCGCCATGTCACGGACGGCGTCCTGCGCCCGGCGGTGGACACCGTCTTCCCGTTGGCGGAGACCGCGGCGGCGCACCGGGCCCTGGAGGCGGGCGGAGTACGCGGCAAGTTCGTGGTCCGGGTCGACTGAGCCGCGCCCGCCCCCGGCTGCCGACACCGCGTCCGCTCGCCCCCGGCTGCTGCCGACACCGCGCCCGCTCGCCCCCGGCTGCTGCCGACACCGCGCCCGCTCACCCCCGATTGCCGGCACCGCGTCCGCTAACACTGCGTATGCACGTACTCCCAGAACCCGTCCCGCAGCGCCCGCCGCAGATCCGGCTGGCCGCGCAGCGAGTACTGGAGCAGCCCCTCGGCCTCGACCAGCAGGTCCTGGTCGACCGGGCCGGGCAGGTAGGGGTGGCCGTCGAGGAGTTCCACCAGCGCCTCCCGGCCCCGGGAGGCCAGCCACTTCGCGGCGATCTGCGCGCCGACGAAGCGGACGTTGTCCCGGGTGGGCCGGCCCGCGCCCGGCGTCTCGTAGGCGGGCAGGGTGCGCCTGGAGACGTAGGGCTTGAAGAAGTCCAGGTCGAAGGTGCGCTGGCTGTCGACCTCCCAGAGCAGCGGGTCGGCCTGGTTGCGTCCCTCGGGTGCCTCGACGCCCCAGAGGTGGACGCGGGCGCCGTATCCCTGGGCGGCCTCGACCGCCGACACCAGGTCCTCGTCGCCGCCGAGCAGGGCCGCGTCGCTGATCGCGCGGTGCCGGGCGAGGGACTCCAGGTCGCTGCGGATCAGGGAGTCGACGCCCTTCTGCTGGTTGTTGGCGTTCAGATTGCCCAGCCGGACCTTCACGTCGGGCAGCTCGGCGATGGACTGCTGCTCGGCGGTGTGGATGCGGCGCCGGGCGCCGTCGTACCAGTAGACCCGCAGCAGGCGGCTGTCCGCGAAGATGGTGCGCGCCTTGTCGATGAGCGCCTCGATCAGCCCCTCGGCGTCCAGCTCGAAGGCGCGGCGGTCCTCGGTTCCGGCGACCAGCCGGCCCGCCGCCGCGTACAGGTATCCCGCGTCCACGAAGATCGCGTGGGTGGAGGGCGTCTTCGCCACCTCGGCGAGCATGCGCTGGAGCAGCTCGTTGGTGCGTTCGATACGGGTGGACAGGGATGCCAGGTCGTCGTTCATCACGTCCATTGTCCCGGCGGTCACGCAGCGAACACAACCGGTCCCGGTCAGTCTTGTTCCGACCGTTTAACCCACCAGTAATTAGCCTGTCGAAAATTTTCTTTAGCGTAGGGAATGTTCGAACCACCCGGCCCGTTGGGCATAAGTGGAACCCCGGGCACCGATGACCCTTGGGGCTCCCCTCAGTAGTTCTCCTCAGGAGGATGACCAGACGAAGGGAGAGGCCATGCGTTTTGAAGTCATGCGACTCGACGACATCGACGGCACGCCCGTGGACAGCACGGTCGTGGACGCCGCCTCCGTCAACCGGATAGTCCAGCAGGCCGCCGCCATCGGGCAGCGCCTGTGGATCCGCCCGGCCGAGACCTCGGCCTCGTAACGGCGGATCGTTCACACCGCTCCGACCGGGCCCCCGTACGCACGCCGTACGGGGGCCCGGTCGCATCCGCGAACGAAGCGTCAGCTGCCCTGGATCACCTGGGTGACGCCGTTGATGATCTGCTGCACGGCGATCGCGGAGAGCATCATGCCCGCGAGCCGGGTCACCAGGACCACGCCGCCGTCCTTGATGACCCGGATGATCAGCAGCGAGTACCGCATCACCAGCCACAGCACCACATGGATGGCGAGGATCGCCGACCACACCGACACCTGTCCGCCGACCCCGTCGGCCTTCTGCACGGCGAGGATCACGGACACGATCGCGCCCGGACCGGCGAGCAGCGGCATGCCGAGCGGCACCAGCGCGACGTTGACGTCCTTGGTCTGCTTGGGCTCGTCCGTCTTGCCGGTGAGCAGGTCCAGCGCGATCAGGAGCAGCAGCAGCCCGCCCGCGATCATCAGCGCGGGCACCGACACATGCAGATAGTCCAGGATCTGGTGCCCGAGCAGCCCGAACACGGTGATCACACCGCCGGCGACACAGACGGCCTGGAACGCCATCCGCTTCTGCGTCCGGCCGGGCCGCCCGGCGGTCAGGGCGAGGAAGATCGGGGTGATCCCGGGGGGATCCATGATGACAAAAAGGGTCAGGAAGAGAGAGCCGAAGACGGCGACGTCGAACATGGGTGAGCCACTGGCCTTGCGGTGGTGCGGATACGGGTGGGCGGAGGCGGCCCTCAGACCTCGCGGACTCCGCCGGCTCCCGGCACCGGGAACGCGCCGAACGCGCGCCGCGTGATCTCCCCGTAGACCTCGGGGTCGGTCGTGTACTCGCCGAGCACACAGGTCTTCCGGCTGCCGTGGTAGTCGCTCGACCCGGTCGTCAGCAGGCCCAGCTCACCGGCGAGGCCGCGCAGTCGGGTCCGCGTCCGCGTGTCGTGGTCCATGTGGTCGACCTCGATGCCGTCGAGTCCGGCGGCGGCCAGCTCGGCGATCGCGGACTCCGGCACCGTACGGCCGCGCTTGGCCGCGGCCGGGTGCGCGAACACCGCGACGCCGCCCGCGCCCTTGATCAGCCGGATGGCCTCGAACGGGTCGGTCTCGTGCTTGTCCACGAAGGCCCGGCCGCCGTCGGCCAGCCAGTCCGCGGTGAAGGCGTCCCCCACGGTCGGTACGACACCCAGCTCGACCAGGGCGGAGGCCACGTGCGGCCGCCCGACCGAACCGTCGCCGGCGATCCGCGCGACCTGCTCCCAGGTGACCGGCACGCCCAGCTCGTTGAGCTTGGCGATCATGCCTTTGGCGCGCGGCACCCGGTCGTCCCGGACCAGCTCCCGCTCGGCGAGCAGGGCCGGCTCCTCGGGGTCGAAGAGGTAGGCCAGCATGTGCATGCTGACGCCGTCGATACGGCAGGACAGCTCGGCGCCGGTCACCAGGGTGAGCCCGGCGGGCAGCGCGGCGATGGCCTCGGCGTAGCCCCGGGTGGTGTCGTGGTCGGTCAGCGCGACCACGTCCAGCCCGGCCGCCGCGGCGTTCCGCACCAGCTCGGCGGGGCTGTCGGTGCCGTCGGAAGCCGTCGAGTGGCAGTGCAGATCGATACGCACGGCGGACTCCAGACGGCGACGACAGACAAACGGACCTTGAAAGGATAACCGGACTTTCTCACTCCCCTGCGCGACAGCCGACCTCAGAGCCCGTGGGGTCCGTGGGGTCCGTGGGGTCGGTGGGCCCCGTGGGCCCCGTGGACGTCAAGGCTCGAGCAGCCGCGGCGACAGCGCCCCGCACGGCACCAGCTCCACCTCCGCGCCCGCCTCCCGCAGATCCGTCAGCACCAGCTCGTCGTACATCAGCAGCCCCGACTGCTCGGGCCAGACCACCGCCCACAGCCACATCCCGAGCGCCTCCCCGGCGAAGACGGCCCGGTCGACGGGGGCCCCGGAGACGTGCCAGAGGGGGGTCGGGCGGCCGGCCGCGAGCACCTTGGCCTGCGGCGGTTTCTCGACGTCGAAGGAGGGACCCGGGTCCGGCCCGTCGAGACCGGCGAAGTAGGCGCCGAGTCCGACCCCCAGCTCCTCGGCCACCAGGACCAGCTCACCGACACCGCCGAGCGGTCCGGGTCCGGAGCAGGCCACCGCCGTCGCACGGCCGCCGGTGCGGTCGTCGCCCGCGCAGGTCACGCCCGTGAAGAGCCAGCCGACCGGCAGCGGCCACGGCATCCACACCGGCACCTGGGTGCGGCCCACCACGACCTCGAGGGCTTCGACGCTCGGCGGTATCACGGGCTGGACCGGGTGGACCGGGCCGTGCGTGTCGCACTGCCAGGAATCGGCGAAGAGGCCGGGAGCCCTGACCCGGCCACCACACTTCGGGCAACTGGGTTCGCCCCTCATAGGGCCCCACGGTCCTACCCCCGCTCCCCCGCGTCAAGGACGATCACCCGTCCGGACGGCGGGGCTGACCAGGAAAAACTAGATGTAGTTTGCACTAATTACCCGACCTAACTTAATGTATGTAAACGCCAACTATCTATCCACCGACTATCCACCGACCCTCGCCGGACATTGGAGTCAGCATGGACCCCTTCGAAGCAGGGGCAGGCAGCATCCTGCGACAGCCCAAGGCGGTCTGGGCGACCGCCGGCGCGTCCGTCGTCGCCTTCATGGGCATCGGTCTCGTCGACCCGATCCTGCCGTCCATCGCGACCGGACTGCACGCGACCGCCAGCCAGGTCTCCCTGCTCTTCACCTCGTACTTTCTGATCACCGCGATCGCGATGCTGGTCACCGGCTTCGTCTCCAGCCGGATCGGCGGCAAGAAGACCCTGCTGCTCGGCCTCGCCTTCGTCGTCGTCTTCGCGGGCCTCGCGGGCACCTCCGACACCGTCGGCCAGCTCGTCGGCTACCGGGCCGGCTGGGGCCTGGGCAACGCGCTGTTCGTCTCGACCGCCCTCGCGGTCATCGTCGGCGCGGCGGCCGGCGGCAGCTCCGCGGCCATCCTGCTCTACGAGTCCGCCCTCGGCCTCGGCATGGCCTGCGGCCCGCTGCTGGGCGCGCTGCTCGGCGACGCGAGCTGGCGCTACCCGTTCTTCGGCACCGCGTTCCTGATGGCGGTCGGCTTCCTGTGCATCACGGCGTTCCTGAAGGAGCAGCCGAAGCCCGCCCGCAGGACATCCCTGCTGGATCCGATCAAGGCGCTCGGCCACGGCGGTCTCGCCTCGGCCGCGATCTCGGCGTTCTTCTACAACTACACGTTCTTCACCGTGCTGGCCTTCACGCCGTTCGTGCTGAACATGACCCCGTACAAGTCGGGGGCCGTGTTCTTCGCGTGGGGTGTGCTGCTGGCGGTCTTCTCGGTACTGGTCGCGCCGCGCATGCAGCGGCGGTTCGGGTCGCTGAAGGTGCTCGGCGGCTCGCTGGTCCTGCTCGCCGTCGACGTCCTCGTCCTCGGCTACGGCAGCCACACCGCCGCGATCGTCTGCACGATCCTGTCCGGCGCGTTCATCGGCGTGAACAACACCGTCTACACCGAACTGGCCCTCGGCGTCTCGGACGCCCCGCGGCCGGTGGCGAGCGCCGGCTACAACTTCGTGCGCTGGTTCGCCGCCGCGGCGGCCCCGTACTTCGCGCCGAAGATCGAGGAGTGGACCGACATCCACATCCCGTTCGTGGTGGCGGCGGTCACCGCGGTGCTCGGCGCGGCCGTGGTCGCCGTCCGCCGCCGGGCCCTCACTCTCCCCCACTCTCGGCTCCGCTCGAGCGGGGGGACCCCCATGGCCGCGGAACTGGAACCGAGGCACCTGACCGAGGACGGCGTGTCCGCCTTCGCCAACTGACCCGCCCCGGCGGTGAGTCGCGTCACCCCAGCGGTACGGACCGGCGGGCCGGATCCCGCAGGTCCGTGCCGTGCGTCAGCCAGCGCTCCTGGAGCGCCGAAGCGCCGTGCACCCGCTTCCAGGCGGCCTCGTTCGGCGTCATCGGCAGCAGCGGCAGGAACCGCACCGGGTCCAGCGGCGCGTCCAGCTCCAGGTCCTCCACCAGACCGCCCGGCTCGGCGACCAGGACCGAGGTGAACGGGGCGCCGGGCCACAGCGGCTCCGCCACGTCCAGCGCGGCGCCGGGAGCCACCACCACCCCCTCCACCTGCGGGGACGCGGCGAGCACGGCGAGCGGGCGGAGCACCTTGTCGGTGTCGGCGAGCCCGGCCCGTACCGACAGGACCAGTTCGGCCCGGGGTCCCTGCACCGGGTCGGCGAGCACCGCCGTGGGGTCGGCCATCGGCTGCGCGGACATGCCGAGGGTGGCGTAGCGGACGACGTCGCCCTCCTCGGTGGACCGGCCCGACGCGTGGAAGCGGAGCACCTCGATACGGTCCGTGCCGAGGAAGGTGACCCCCGCGCGGCCGTCCGGTTCGCCGAGCGCACCGCGCAACCGGGCCTCGACCAAAGGAAGAACATCAGCCATGCGGCGAGCATAGAACTCGTCAGTACGAGGCAAAGCGGCACCTTGACACGACGGGCGGCTGGTACTCTGGCCCGGTCGTCGGGGCAGCACGCAAGAGCGCAAGACCCACGCCTCGTCGCTGCAATGAACACTCCCCTACGGGGAATCCCTCTAAACGGGGGAATGGACATCCCTTACGAGGGATCGGCCGGAGGAGGTGGGGTCGGCATGGACCGAAGTCGACCGTGCAGTACCACCCGCTCTTCCGGCCGCTGACGCCGCCGCCTCCGGACTCTCACCGGTCGCCGCCTCCCGTCAGCCGCGCGCTTTCCTGCGGAAGAGCACTTCGTCTCGTGAGAACTCATGAGAACTCATGTGAACCAGCAGTGAAGCCACGCCACCGCGACGGTGGGGTGCTCCCCGCTTTGTGGACGCGCCAGGCCCGCGCACGTACAGGACGTCCTCATTCCGGGTGGTTCCACCCGTCGCCCGGCGCCGTTCGCTGCCCGTAGCGAAGGAGCCTGCCATGTCGATGATCCGTGACCTGCGAGCCGCGGTCCGCCCCTCCTCCCGGGTCCCGCTGCGCAAGGACAGCGGCGCCTACGACGCCACCCGTGACCCGGCGAGCGCCTCGGCTGTGATCGACTGCGCCGTCTACCGCGACGGCCGCCGGGTGCGGACCGAGGCCCCGCTCAGCCCGCACGAGGCGATGCGCCGGGTGCGCCGCGACGGCGGGTTCGTGTGGATGGGGCTGCACGAGCCCACCGAGGACGAGTTCGCCGGTATCGCCCGCGAGTTCGGGCTGCACCCGCTGGCCGTGGAGGACGCCGTCGTCGCCCACCAGCGGCCCAAGCTGGAGCGCTACGACGACTCCCTGTTCACCGTCTTCAAGACCGTCCACTACGTCGACCACGACGAGCTGACCGCCAACAGCGAGGTGGTCGAGTCCGGCGAGGTCATGTGCTTCACCGGCCGGGACTTCGTGATCACCGTCCGGCACGGCGGCAAGGGCTCGCTGCGGGCGCTGCGGCACCGGCTCCAGGACGACCCCGAGCTGCTACTCAAGGGCCCCTCGGCGGTGCTGCACGCCATCGCCGACCACGTCGTCGACGGGTACATCGCGGTCGCCGACGCGGTGCAGGACGACATCGACGAGGTCGAGACCGAGGTGTTCTCGCCGGGCCGCAAGGGCAGCCCGCGCGGCACCGACGCCGGCCGGATCTACCAACTCAAGCGCGAGGTACTGGAGTTCAAGCGGGCGGTGTCACCGCTGCTGCGGCCCATGCAGCTGCTCAGCGAACGCCCGATGCGGCTGGTCGACCCCGACATCCAGAAGTACTTCCGCGATGTCGCCGACCACCTCGCCCGGGTGCAGGAGCAGGTCATCGGCTTCGACGAGCTGCTGAACTCCATTCTCCAGGCCAACCTCGCCCAGGCGTCCGTCGCGCAGAACGAGGACATGCGGAAGATCACCTCGTGGGCCGCGATCGTCGCCGTACCGACGATGATGTGCGGCGTCTACGGCATGAACTTCGACCACATGCCCGAACTGCACTGGCGGTTCGGCTACCCGATGGTCCTCGGCGTCACCGTCGCCATCTGTTTCGGCATCCACCGCACACTGAAGCGCAACGGCTGGCTGTAGCCCATCTCGTTAGGCTGGTCGGCATGACACGTGAGCTGCTCGGCCAGGCCCTCGTCGAGGAGGCCACCAAGAAGTCCGGCCTCATCTGGGTCGCGGGCCCCGGCGTCCCGGCCCGTGCGCTGTGGCACGTCTGGCACGAGGGCGCGGCGTGCGTGGTGGGCGACGGCCCCGGTGAGCAGCCGCTGCCGGCCCTGGTGGACGGGGCCACCGCCGAGGTGACGGTGCGCAGCAAGGACAAGGGGGGCCGGCTGGTCTCCTGGACGGCCCGGGTCGCCGAGCTGCCGGCCGGCTCCGCGGAGTGGGGGGCGGCGGTCGCCGAGCTGAAGGGCAAGCGGCTCAACGCGGCTGACGGGGAAGCGATGCCGGAGCGGTGGGCGCGGGAGTGCCGGGTGCTGCGGCTGTCTCCGACGGAGGTGGCCGGGGAGATGCCGGACGGGTCGCTGGCCGCGGCGCCGTTGCCGTCTCCGGCGACTACCAGGGGGGCGGTTCCTGCGGGGTTGCCTCGGTTGTTGCGGAGGAAGCGGTAGTCCTTCGGGTGCGGGTTTGATGTGGCTGGTCGCGCCCACGCGGCGGAGCCGCATATCGATACAGCCCCGCGCCCCTTACGGGGCTTGTCATGACGTCGGCAGTTGCTTGCCGTAGTCCAACGTGTCGTCCTTGCCCGGTTCCGTCAGGGTGAAGTCCTTGTTCCAGTCCGAGAAGGTGAGGGTGCCCGCGCTGCCCGCCCGGACCAGGCGCAGCGGATACGGCTTGCCCTCCAGGGAGACGTCCAGGGAGCCGCCGTCGCCGTCGTCGCCGCTGATGCGGACGGTGCGGGTGCCGGCCTGCTCGTGCCGGCCGTCCGTCTCCACCGTGCCGTGCAGCGCCAGCAGCCCGTCGAGGAGCACGTCCTTGTCCGTGAACCCGCTGAACTTCTTGTACGAGGGGTCGCCCTGCGGCACCTTCACGTACTTGCCGGCCAGCTTCTCGGCCGCGGCGGCGTCCGCGTCGCCCGTGTCATGGCTCCAGAACCCGGCGTCGGCCTTCAGGAAGAGCTGCTCGCCGACCCGCAGCAGTCCGAACGTCGTGCCCTTGGCGGTGACCGACCCGGTGCCGCCGTCTGACTTCAGCCGCATGTCGAGCGCGTACGTGCTGCCGCTGGTGACGACGGAGCCGTGCAGCCGCACGGTCTCGGCGGCCTCGGCGGCGGTGCGGGTCTTGCGCTGGATCTGCGCGGCGGACAGCTTGCCGACCCCGTTGGTGCCCGCGTCGGGGTCCTCGCCACCGCATCCCGTCAGCCCGGTCCCGACGGCCAGCACGCACACGGCACCGGCGAGAGCGGCCCGGGGATTTCTGCGCCGAGGAGTCACAGTCACAGGTGAGGCGCCTTTCTCGCGGCAGACCGGTACGGCGTACGGCAGCGTACCGGGGCCGCGCACGGGCGGCGGAGCCAGTCCGTCCGCACCGGCCACCAGCGCGGACGACTTCAGGACGGGCTAGCCTGAAGGCCGTCCGAGCGGGCAATTCGGAAAAGAGACACAGCAGGCAGCAGCCGTCACGAAAAGGAGCCGCGGCCATGGCAGCGGGCGCCCCCCGGATCTTCGTCTCGCACCTCTCCGGTGTCGCCGTCTTCGACCCCACCGGCGACCAGGTGGGGCGGGTGCGCGATCTGGTCGTCATGCTCCGCGTCGGACAGAAGCCGCCACGCCTGCTCGGCCTGGTAGTCGAACTCTCCACCCGCCGCCGGATCTTCCTGCCGATGACCCGGGTCACCGGCATCCAGTCCGGCCAGGTCCTCACCACCGGCGTGCTCAACGTCCGCCGCTTCGAACAGCGGCCCGCCGAACGCCTCGTCTTCGGCGAGCTGCTCGACCGGCGCGTCACCCTCACCGAGACCGGCGAGGAGGTCACCGTCCTGGACCTGGCGGTGCAGCAGCTGCCCGCCCGCCGGGACTGGGAGATCGACAAGGTCTTCGTCCGCCGGGGGCGGCGCGGCGGCGCGTTCCGGCGCAGCAAGGGGGAGGCGCTGACGGTGGAGTGGTCGGCGGTCACCGGGTTCTCCGCGGAGGAGCAGGGACAGGGCGCGGAGAACCTCCTCGCCACCTTCGAACAGCTGCGTCCCGCCGACCTCGCCAACGTCCTGCACCATCTGTCCGCCAAGCGCCGCGCCGAGGTGGCCGCCGCCCTCGACGACGACCGGCTGGCCGACGTACTGGAGGAACTGCCGGAGGACGACCAGATCGAGATCCTCGGCAAGCTGGCGGAGGAGCGGGCCGCCGACGTGCTGGAGGCGATGGACCCGGACGACGCCGCCGACCTGCTGGGCGAACTGCCGGAGCCGGACAAGGAACGGCTGCTCAGCCTGATGAAACCGGCCGACGCCGCCGACATGCGCCGGCTGATGGCGTACGAGGAGCACACGGCCGGCGGTCTGATGACGACCGAGCCGATCGTGCTGCGCCCCGACGCCACCGTCGCCGACGCCCTGGCCCGCATCCGCAACCCCGACCTGTCCCCGGCGCACGCCGCGCAGATCTACGTCTGCCGCCCGCCCGACGAGACGCCGACCGGCAAATACCTCGGCACGGTCCACTTCCAGCGGCTGCTGCGCGACCCCCCGTACACGCTGGTCGGTTCGATCATCGACGACGATCTGCAACCGCTGGAGCCGGACGCCGCGCTGCCCGTGGTCGCCGGGTTCTTCGCCACCTACGACATGGTGGCGGCCCCCGTGGTCGACGACTCCGGGTCGCTGCTCGGCGCGGTCACCGTGGACGACGTACTGGACCACATGCTGCCCGACGACTGGCGGGAGACCGAATACCACCTGGAAGGAACGGCGGCGGAGGAGGTGAGCGGGGATGGCGCCGGAGCGTGAGACGCCCGTGCGGGAGCGTGCCGTGTCCGGGGCGACGGCCACCTCGCGGCACCGCGGCCCCCGCCTGGACCAGCCGCGCTCACCGCGCCGCCGGCTGCTGCCCGAGTACGACCCGGAGGCGTTCGGGCGGCTCTCCGAGCGGATCGCCCGCTTCCTGGGCACCGGGCGGTTCATCGTCTGGATGACGGTCGTCATCATCGTGTGGGTGGTGTGGAACATCGCCGCCCCGGCGAGCCTGCGGTTCGACGAGTACCCGTTCATCTTCCTGACCCTGATGCTGTCCCTCCAGGCGTCCTACGCGGCCCCGCTGATCCTGCTCGCGCAGAACCGGCAGGACGACCGGGACCGGGTCAACCTGGAGCAGGACCGCAAGCAGAACGAGCGGTCGATCGCCGACACCGAGTACCTGACCCGCGAGATCGCCGCGCTGCGCATCGGCCTGGGCGAGGTCGCCACCCGGGACTGGATCCGCGACGAATTGCAGGAGATGGTCAAGGAGCTGGAGTCGCGGCAGAACGGCCACCGTCCCGACACCGGAGTGAACCCGGCAAATCTGGCACTCCCGGCGGAACGGCCGCCGGGACGTGACGCAGCCGACCGCGACGACCGCTGACGGGCTTACCGGCGGCCGCGCCGGGCGCCGTACCATCGGAGCCATGGCTACGGAAGACGCGGTGCGCGAGGCACTGGCGACGGTGAACGACCCCGAGATCAACCGGCCCATCACGGAGCTCGGGATGGTCAAGTCGGTGGAGATCGGCGCGGACGGGGCGGTCGCGGTCACCGTGTACCTGACGGTCTCCGGCTGCCCGATGCGCGACACCATCACGCAGCGCGTCACCGAGGCGGTGTCCCGGCTCGACGGCGTCACCCGGGTCGACGTCACGCTGGACGTGATGAGTGACGAGCAGCGCAAGGAGCTGGCCACCGCGCTGCGCGGCGGCCAGACCGAGCGCGAGGTCCCGTTCGCCAAGCCCGGCTCCCTGACCCGGGTCTACGCGGTCGCCTCCGGCAAGGGCGGCGTCGGCAAGTCCTCGGTGACGGTGAACCTGGCGGCGTCCATGGCGGCCGACGGCCTCAAGGTCGGGGTCGTCGACGCCGACATCTACGGCCACTCGGTGCCGCGCATGCTGGGCGCCGACGGGCGGCCCACCCAGGTCGAGAACATGATCATGCCGCCGTCGGCGCACGGCGTGAAGGTCATCTCCATCGGCATGTTCACCCCGGGCAACGCCCCGGTGGTCTGGCGCGGCCCGATGCTGCACCGCGCGCTCCAGCAGTTCCTGGCCGACGTGTACTGGGGCGACCTGGACGTCCTGCTGCTCGACCTGCCGCCGGGCACCGGCGACATCGCGATCTCCGTCGCCCAGCTGGTGCCGAACGCCGAGATCCTGGTGGTGACGACACCGCAGCAGGCGGCGGCCGAGGTGGCCGAGCGGGCCGGCGCGATCGCCGTGCAGACCCACCAGAAGATCGTCGGCGTGGTCGAGAACATGTCCGGGCTGCCCTGCCCGCACTGCGGCGAGATGGTCGACGTGTTCGGCACCGGCGGCGGCCAGATGGTCGCCGACGGCCTGACCCGCACGACCGGTGCCGCGGTCCCGGTCCTGGGCGCCATCCCGATCGACGTCCGCCTGCGCGAGGGCGGCGACGAGGGCAAGCCGGTGGTGCTGACCGACCCGGACAGCCCGGCGGGCACGGCCCTGCGCGACATCGCGGGGAAGCTGGGCGGACGGCAGCGGGGTCTTTCGGGACTGTCGCTGGGGATCACTCCGAAGAACAAGTTCTAGCGGACCCGCCCAGGGGCGCGGGGCCGTATCGATCTGCGGCTCCGCCGCGTGGGCGCGACCAGCCACAACGCATCCCCACCCGCCCACGGCGAAGGGGCGCCGAAACCACCGGCGCCCCACAGCTCACGCGTACTCGGCGATGTCCTTCACCGCGGCGAAAGCCAGCCCGTACGCACTCATCCCCCTGCCGTACGCCCCGAGATGCACCCCCTGCCCGGTGGACCCGGCCAGCACCCACCCGAACTCCGACTCCCGGTAGTGGAACGGCGTCGGCACCCCGTCCACCGGCAGCGACAACGTCGACCAGTCGGACCCGTCGAGGTCGTCCGCGAGGACCCACGCCGTCTCGGTCTGCTGGTCCAGCCAGTCGTCCCGCAGCGAGTGGTCCATCTGCCCCGGCCAGGTGAAGGACAGCAGCCCCACCCCGGCCAGCCAGGCCGCCGAGGACACCGACGTGGCCTCCAGCGTCCCCGTACCGTCCGCGCTGCGCCGCACCGGACTGGCCGCGACCGTCACCACGACCGCGAACTTCTCCTTGGCGTCCTGCTCGTCACCCGCCACGTGCTCGTTGCGCACCGACGGCTCGTCCCCGTGTCCGATCGAGCCGTGCTCGACGGCCCCGTCGGCGGCCGTGCCGACCTGCATCAGCCAGCGCGGCCCGGTGAACGCCTCGTCGAGGCCGTACCAGGGAAAGGCCGCCCGCAGGTAGCCGTCGACCGCACTCGGGGCGGAGGGGGACGCTGCCCCGCCCTCCGCGGCCGACGCCTGCGCGACTGCCCGACTCGTCGTCTCCATGTGCCCGGACGCCTCCTCGCTCTAGTCGGACCGGCACGGCCCGCCCCCCTTCGGGCGTACTCGTACGATCCGCACAACAAGTCGGCAGCATAGCCACCCCGGTCGGGGCGGCCCGGAAAGCGCCCGGTGCGTGGGTCGCGCGGACGGCGGGTTCAAGCCGCGCACCACCGCAACGGAGTACGACAAGCGCCGGGCGTCAGGTGGCGTCCGCGTCGAAGGGCGGCCGCTCCTCGCGGGCGGTGCCCGCCGTGCTCTCCGGCTTCTTGGTCATGTCGATCCGGCCCGAGGACGACGAGCCGGACGCTTCCGCCTCGCGGCCCTGGACGGCGTCGGCGACCTCGGCCATCTCCTTCTTCAGGTCGAAGCCGCTGCGGATCTCCTTGAGCCCCAGGTCGTCGTTGTCCAGCTGCTTGCGGATGAACGTCTTGGGGTTGAGGTCCTCGAACTCGAAGTCCTTGAACTCCGGGCCGAGCTCCTGCCGGATGTCCTGCTTGGCGCTCTCCGAGAACTCGCGGATCTTCCGGATCGTGCGCGTCACGTCCTGGATGACCTTGGGGAGCTTGTCCGGACCGAAGACGAGCACGGCGAGGACGACGAGCGTGACCAGCTCGAGTGGTCCTATGTCATTGAACACCTGAAGCTCCTTGGGATGTCCGGGCCGCCTCCACGGTACCCGCCCATCCCGTGAGACCGGTACAGTCCCGTCCGCTCCTCATGCGCCGGGTCCGGCCGCTTTCCGCATTGTTTGCCATTCGGTTCAGTCCCCGGCCGAGGAACCGAGCGTCAGCGAGACCTTCCTCACCTCGCCGTCCCGTTCCAGGGTGAGGGCGAGCCGGTCGCCGGGGCGGTGCGCGCGGGTCCGGACGATCAGTTCCTCACCGGAGTGGATCCGGCGGCCGTCCACGGCGGTGATCACGTCCCCCGGCCGAAGGCCCGCCCGGTCCCCGGGGCCGCCCTCGGTGACCGCGGGGCCGCCGTCGCCGCCGCCGGTGCCGACCCGGGCGCCGTCGCCGGTGTAGCCCATGTCGAGGGTGACGCCGATGACCGGGTGGGTGGCCCGGCCGGTGTTGATCAGTTCCTCGGCGACGCGTCTGCCCTGGTTGACGGGTATGGCGAAGCCGAGCCCTATCGAGCCAGCCTGGCCGCCCTCCGGGTCGGTGGCGCCGTCGGCGGAGCGGATCGCGGAGTTGATGCCGACGACCCGGCCGGCGGCGTCGAGCAGCGGGCCGCCGGAGTTGCCGGGGTTGATGGGCGCGTCCGTCTGGAGCGCGTCGACGTACGAGACGTCGCTGCCGTCGGCTTTCTCGCCGCCCGCCGTGATGGGCCGCTCGGTGGCGCTGATGATGCCGGCGGTGACCGTGCCCGCCAGGTCGAAGGGGGCGCCGATGGCGACGACGGGGTCGCCCACCCGGACGTTGTCGGAGTTGCCGAGCGGCACCGGGCTCAGTCCGCGCACGCCGCTCACCTCGACGACGGCGAGGTCGTATCCGCTGTCCCGGCCGACGACGGTGGCCTCGGCGGTGTCGCCGCTGTGGAAGGTGACCGTGATGACACCGTCGGGGCCGGCGGGCTCGACGACGTGGTTGTTGGTGAGGATGTGGCCCCGGGTGTCGAGGACGAATCCGGTGCCGGTGCCGGCCTGCTCGGCGCCGCTCACGTGCAGCGTGACCACGCCGGGCAGGGCCCGCGCCGCGATCCCGGCCACACTGTCCGGGTCCCGCCCGGCGGGCGCCTTCCCGGCCTGCGGCAGCTCTACGGTGCGCAGGCCGCCGTTGCGCTCCAGATACGTCCCGACGACCCCGCCGGCCAGCCCGGAGGCCACCGCCAGCAGCAGGGCGGGCCCGACCAGCGCCTTCCGGAACCGGCGGCGGCGCGGCGACGTCCGGCCCGCGCCCGTCGTGCCGTCCCCTCGAAACGCCGCACCCCGCTGCATCGCACTCCGCTGCGCCACGGCCCAGGGGTCGTAGCGGGCCCAGGGGTCGGGGGCTGGGGCCGGGTGATGCCCGGCGGGCGGCGGGGCGGTCGGGGGCGCCGCTGTGGGGGCGGTCGGGAGCCCACCCGGCGGCTGCGCGCCGGGAGCGGTGGGCGGGACCGCCGGTGCCGGAACGCCAGCGGTGGGGGACGGGACCGCCGGTGCCGGAACGCCTGCGGTGGGGGACGGGACCGCCGGTGCCGGAACGCCTGCGGTGGGGGACGGGACCGCCGGTGCCGGAACGCCAGCAGTGGGGGACGGGACCGCCGGTGCCGGAACGCCAGCGGTGGGGGACGGGACCGCCGGTGCCGGAACGCCAGCGGTGGGGGACGGGACCGCCGGTGCCGGAACGCCAGCAGTGGGGGACGGGACCGCCGGTGCCGGAACGCCAGCAGTGGGGGACGGGACCGCCGGTGCCGGGGCATCGGCGACGGGCGGGGCCGCCGGGTGCCGGACCGGTGGCGCCGGGGCCCAGGGGCCGGGCCGGCCGTAGGGCGGGGTGTCGTGCGGGCCGTCGGGATCGGGCGCGGGTGCGGCCGCACCAGACCCGAGACCGGTCTCGGACGTGGCTTCGGACCCGGCCTCGGCCCCGGACTCGGCCTCGAACCCGGCCCTCATCCCAGGCCGGGCCGACTCATCGTCACCCGCGTCGTAGCCCGGGCCCCGGCCCCAGTCCCGGTCCCTGCCGTCGTTTCCCATGTCCTCCCCACAGCTGGGCCTGCCCAGGGGCCCGTCGACTGCGCGCCACCTCGGATTCGATCAAACCCGGTCACCGGCGCGCAGTGGCCGGTCAGGGCGTGGCAGGGAAGGAGGTCGCGGCCGGCGAGGCCGACGGGACGGCGGGGTCGGGGACGGGCGCGGCGAGCAGGCCGGGCGGGTTGACCTCGGGCGTGGTCGGCCAGGCGGACAGCGCGACCGGCGGAACGGCCTCGAAGGGACGTATCAGCGGGGACATCGCGACCGCGCCGGCCATGACCGGAGTGGTCAGCGGATGACCGGACTGCCCGCTCTGGTCGTCGGGGCCCGCCGAGGGCGCCGGCAACCCCGGCAGCAGCGGCGCGGAGACCGAGGTGGACGCTATCGGTGCGTCACCCGGCGCTCCCTGGCCCGCGGCCTGTCCGAGCAGCGGCGTGAGGGTGCGGCGGCGCTGGGTCTCGGGGGCGCCGGCCGATCCCGCGCCCTGGGTGCGGGCCGGGGTCACATTGCTGCCGGCGCCCGCCCCGCGCGCCTCGGCGGTGCTGTCCGGCGTACCGGCCGTGACGCCGCCGAGGGCGACCGCGGCGAGCGACACCGCTCCGGCGGCGGCGAACGCGAACCGCAGGCCGCGCGAGGCCGCCCGGTCGGACTCGTGCCGTCCGACGTCATGGATGCGGAAGCCGCGGCCCGGCGCGGCGGGCGCCAGCACCGAGGAGACGTGCGACCGGGAGGGCACGTAGTCGAACTCGAACCGCTCCCCCCGCTTGAGCCCGAAGACCCCCGTTCCGGTCCCGGTGGCGCCGAACCGTCCGGCCAGGTCGGAGAAGCCGGACAGCGGGTCGCCGCCCGGTGCGGCGCCGTCCCCGCCGGGGAGGCCCTGGAGGCGGGCCAGCAGGCTCTCGGAGGGGGCCGGGCCGGCGGCCTCGGCGAAGACGTTCTTCAACCGGCGCTGCGCGTCCACTTCCGCCTTGCACTTGGGGCAGGTGGCCACATGCGCCAGCACGCGCTCCCGCGCGTCATGACCGAGCTCGCCGTCCACCAGGGCGGAGAGTCGGTCTCCCAGATGCTGCTCTGCGAGGTGTCCCTCGGATTTCGGCCGTGAACCGCTCACGCGCTCGCGCCCCCTCCTCCCAGTGCGGGAACGCGGGCCATGAAGGAGCGGCGCTCGGCGCGTGCCTGGGGCGAGCGGTGGGCGAGGGCCTTGCGCAGCTGGGAGCGGCCGCGGTGGATCCGGGAGCGGACCGTGCCGAGCTTGACGCCCAGGGTCGCGGCGATCTCCTCGTAGGACAGTCCCTCGATGTCGCACAGGACCACGGCGGCGCGGAACTCGGGCGCGAGGGTGTCCAGCGCCTGCTGGACGTCGGCGTCGAAGTGCGCGTCGTTGAAGACCTGCTGCGGGGTGGGCTCCCGGCTCGGCAGCCGCTCGGCGGCGTCGTCGCCGAGCGCGTCGAAGCGGATGCGCTGCTTGCGGCGGACCATGTCCAGGAAGAGGTTGGTCGTGATGCGGTGCAGCCAGCCCTCGAAGGTGCCCGGCGTGTAGGTGGACAGGGAGCGGAAGACGCGGACGAAGACCTCCTGGGTGAGGTCCTCGGCGTCGTGCTGGTTGCCGGTCAGTCGGTAGGCGAGCCGGTAGACCCGGCCGCTGTGCGTGCTGACGATCTCCTCCCAGGTGGGCGGAGTCCACGCCGGCCCGTCCGCGTCGGTGGAGAAGGTCGCGGTCCGGTCCTGGCCGGCGGGGCCGGCGGCGTGGCTGTGGTCAGCAGCGGTGTCGTTCACGGATTTCGGCCTGCCCACCGAGGCGAGGAAGCGCCGCAGCACTCCTCCACGGTCCCCGGGCGCGGCCGCACCTCCCCTGTCGGCTCTGGTGGTGTCCAGTGGAGCCCCTACCATAGCCACCTCGCCCGTTAGCTCCGGATAAGCGGTTTTACGAGAATTTGATGCGGGCCGGCCCGGCTGGGCCGTCTCGTCCCCACCCCTTCAAACGACCGGTCCCATCTGCGGGTTCCCGACGCCAACGGATACAGTCACGCCGAGGCTTCAACGGGGACAGGAGAGGGTCATTACCGGCAACCGGCAGACGAGCTGGGCGTTCGCCGACGCCTATGTCGCCGAGGACGACGCGCTGCACTGGGCCCGCGACCGGGCCCACGACGCGGGCCTGCGCTCGGTGACGCCCAGCACGGGCTCCGCGCTGCGGCTGCTCGCCGCCGCCGTGGACGCCAAGGCGGTCGCGGAGATCGGCACCGGCTGCGGCGTCTCCGGGATCCATCTGCTGCACGGCATGCGGCCGGACGGCGTGCTCACCACGGTCGACCCCGAGCCGGAGCACCAGCAGTTCGCCCGCCAGGCGTTCCGCGCCTGCGGGTTCGCCAGCAACCGGGCGCGCTTCATCCCGGGCCGGGCGCTGGACGTGCTGCCCCGGCTCGCGGACGCCGGCTACGACCTCGTGTTCTGCGACGGTGACCGGTTGGAGTACCTCGACTACCTCGCTGAATCGTTGCGCCTGCTGCGGCCGGGCGGCCTGGTGGTGTTCGAGGGCGTTTTCGCGAACGGCCGGACGGTCGACTCGGGCCCGCAGCCCACCGAGGTGCTGCGGCTGCGCGAGCTGCTGCGCGCGGTGCGGGAGAGCCAGGAGCTGGTGCCCTCGCTGCTGCCGGTGGGCGAGGGCCTGCTGTGCGCGGTGAAACGGTAGCCGCGGGTCCGCCGGGACGTGTGTCATGCAGTGGGCCCGGTACCGCGTGCGGTACCGGGCCCACTGGACATGTATGGTCGCTTGCGCGTCAGCCGACGACCTTCTTGAGGGCATCGCCCAGTGCGTCGGCCTCGTCGGGGGTCAGCTCGACAACGAGCCGACCGCCACCTTCGAGCGGAACGCGCATGACGATGCCCCGCCCCTCCTTGGTCACCTCGAGCGGGCCGTCGCCCGTCCGCGGCTTCATGGCCGCCATGCTCGTTCCCCTTCCTGATACCAGTTCATCGTCCAGGCCGACGGCCCTTTAGGGCACGCGCGGCCCCATACTCGGGACGCGCGACACCGGCATCGAACACATTGCTTCCAAGCCATTATCCCGCATCGCAGGACCCGATGACCAACATCGGTCGGCATCGCTTGGGCAACGCACGCGAGCAAAACCACTCAATTCGGGGATGTGACTGCGATACTGCGCGCTCGCACGCACTTCCGCCGAACGGATACGGACCGGAATTCTTTGACGGAGGTCACACTCCCGCCGCGGTCCGCCCCCGGTGAACTCCGCCATGCTGTCCTGCACAGGTACGACGACACGGAGGGGATACGCCATGGCCGACACCGTGCGCTACGAGGTGAGCGACGGACTCGCGACGATCACGCTGAACCGCCCCGAGGCGATGAACGCGCTGAACATCGAGACCAAGGCCGCCCTGCGGGAGGCGGCGCGCAGCGCGGCGGACGACGACGCCGTGCGGGCGGTGCTGCTCACCGCGGCCGGTGACCGGGCGTTCTGTGTGGGCCAGGACCTCAAGGAGCACATCGGGCTGCTGACCGCCGACCGGGAGACCGGCTCGGGGCGGACCATGAGCACGGTGCGGGAGCACTACAACCCGATCGTGCGGGCGCTGGCCGAGGCGCCGAAGCCGGTGGTGGCCGCGGTGAACGGGGTGGCGGCGGGGGCCGGCCTCGGCTTCGCGCTCGCGGCGGACTACCGGATCGTCGCCGAGACGGCGGCGTTCACCACGTCGTTCGCCGGCGTGGCGCTCACCGCCGACTCCGGGGTCTCCTGGACGCTGCCGCGGGTGGTCGGCCCCGGGCGCGCCGCCGACCTGCTGCTCTTCCCGCGCACCATCACCGCGCGGGAGGCGTACGAGCTGGGCATCGCCAACCGCCTGGTCCCGCCGGCCGAGCTGCGCGCGGAGGCCGAGAAGGTGGCCCGCGCCCTGGCCGAGGGCCCGACGGTGGCGTACGCGGCGCTGAAGGAGTCGATGGCGTACGGCCTGACGCACACCCTCGCCGAGACCCTGGAGAAGGAGGACGAGCTCCAGTCCCGGGCGGGCTCCTCCGAGGACCACGGCATCGCGGTGCGGGCGTTCGTCGACAAGGAGCGGCCGAAGTACCTGGGCCGGTAGCGGTCAGCTCTGCCGGGCCACGCAGTCCCCGAGGTGGTCGTCGACCAGGCCGCACGCCTGCATCATGGCGTACGCCGTGGTCGGGCCGACGAAGCGCAGGCCGCGCTTCTTCAGCGCCTTCGACAGGGCGGTCGACTCGGGGGTGACCGGCGGGACGTCGGCCAGCGTCCTGGGGACCGGCCGGCCCACCGGGTCGGGAGCGTGCGACCAGATCAGCTCGTCCAGCTCGCCCGGGGCCCAGCCGGCCAGCACCCGCGCGTTGGCGAGGGTCGCGTCGATTTTGGTGCGGTTGCGGATGATGCCCGCGTCGGCGAGCAGCCGCTCGCGGTCCGCGTCGGTGAACTCCGCCACCGCGTCGATCTTGAACTCGGCGAACGCGGCGCGGAAGCCGGGGCGGCGGCGCAGGATGGTGAGCCAGGACAGGCCGGACTGGAACGCCTCCAGGGTGAGCCGCTCGAACAGCGCGTCGTCGCCGTGGACCGGGCGGCCCCACTCCTCGTCGTGGTACGTGAGGTAGTCGGCGGTGGACACGGCCCAGGGGCAGCGCGGCGCGCCGTCCGGACCGACGGCGGCGGCTCCTGCGCTCAACTGCGTCCCTCCTCGTCGGGCTTCTCCATGGCGACGCGGTGGGTGACGCGGTGGGCGGCGCCGCGGGCGCCCGCCAGCGCGGACTCCAGCTCGGCGATCCGGGCGTCCCGCTCGGCGAGCTCGGCGCCGAGCCGGCCGAGGGCGTCGTCGACGTCCGCCATACGGTACCCGCGGACGGTCAGCGGGAAGCGCAGGCGCTCCACGTCGGCGCGGTTCACCGGCCGCTCGGCGGGCAGCGGGTCGACCAGCCGCTCGGGCGGGGCGTCGGGCAGCGGGCCGCTGTCGCCGCCGCCGACCACGGCGAGGGTCACCGCGGCGACCACCACGGCGAGCGCGACGACGAGGAACAGGAACATAACCACCGCTGGGCCCCCACGGTCGGATCATCGGATGGATTCACGAGGTCCCCATTGAATCGCGTGAATCGTGTGCATCGGAGTCGGGTGTGTCGGGTCGATCGTGCCATGCGAGTCTGACAGCCGGGTCCGCAGGAGGCCCCGCACACCGGACGGACGAGAAGGAGTCACAGGGGATGCTCAGGCTGGGCAGGCGCGTGTTCGAGGCGCACGAGCCGGTGATCATGGCGATCGTCAACCGGACCCCTGACTCCTTCTACGACCGGGGCGCCACCTTCCAGGACGAGGCGGCGCTCGCGCGCGTGGAGCGGGCGGTCGCCGAGGGCGCCGCGATCATCGACATCGGCGGGGTCAAGGCCGGCCCCGGCGACGAGGTGAGCGCCGCGGAGGAGGCGCGGCGCACGGTCGGCTTCGTGGCCGAGGTGCGGCGGCGCTTCCCGGACGTCGTGATCAGCGTGGACACCTGGCGGCACGAGGTCGGCGAGGCCGTCTGCGAGGCGGGCGCGGACCTCCTGAACGACGCGTGGGGCGGCGTGGACCCGAAGCTCGCCGAGGTCGCGGGCCGGCACCGCGTCGGCCTGGTGTGCACGCACGCCGGGGGCGCCCAGCCGCGCACCCGGCCGCACCGGGTGGCGTACGAGGACGTCATGGCCGACATCCTCCGGGTGACGCTGGGACTGGCCGAGCGCGCGGTGGCGCTCGGGGTGCCCCGGGAGTCGGTGCTGATCGACCCGGGGCACGACTTCGGCAAGAACACCCGGCACAGCCTGGAGGCGACCCGGCGGCTCGGCGAGATGGCGGCGACCGGCTGGCCGGTGCTGGTCTCCCTGTCCAACAAGGACTTCGTCGGCGAGACCCTGGACAAGCCCGTCAAGGAACGCCTCCTGGGCACCCTGGCGACGACGGCGGTCTCCGCCTGGCTCGGCGCGCAGGTGTACCGGGTGCACGAGGTGGCGGAGACCCGGCAGGTGCTGGACATGGTGGCGTCCATCGCCGGCCACCGGCCGCCCGCGGTGGCCCGCCGGGGCCTGGCGTAACCGGGCTCCTAGCGCCCGGCCTAGCGCCCGGCCTCCTTGGAGACCAGCGCGACCGCCTCGTCCACGTCGTCCGTCAGGTGGAACAGCAGCAGGTCCTTCTCGGCCGCCTTGCCCTGGGCGACCAGCGTGTTCTTCAGCCAGTCGACCAGTCCGCCCCAGTACTCGGTGCCGAACAGGACGATCGGGAAGCGGGTCACCTTCTGGGTCTGCACCAGGGTGAGGGCCTCGAACAGCTCGTCGAGGGTGCCGAGGCCGCCGGGCAGGACGACGAAGCCCTGCGCGTACTTGACGAACATCATCTTCCGGACGAAGAAGTAGCGGAAGTTGAGGCCGATGTCGACGTACGGGTTCAGGCCCTGTTCGAAGGGCAGCTCGATGCCCAGGCCGACCGAGGTGCCGTTCGCCTCGCAGGCGCCCTTGTTGGCCGCCTCCATGGCGCCGGGGCCGCCGCCGGTGATCACCGCGAAGCCGGCCTCCACCAGGCCCCGGCCCAGCCGCACGCCCGCCTCGTACTCCGGGGAGTCCGCCGGCGTCCGCGCGGAGCCGAACACGCTGATCGCGGGCGGGAGTTCGGCGAGGGTGCCGAAGCCCTCGATGAACTCCGACTGGATGCGCAGCACCCGCCAGGGGTCGGTGTGCACCCAGTCGGTGGGGGCCCGCTCGTCCAGCAGCCGCTGGTCGGTGGTGCTCGTCTTGACCTGGTCCCGCCTGCGCAGGACCGGCCCGGTGCGCTGCTCGTCCGGCGGCTGCTTCTTGCCGATCGGGTTGCCGGTGGGCATGGGCGCTCCCTTGCGTCGTGCGGTCGTTCCACCTCAGCGTAGATCCACGCGGGTTACGCGCGGGGTACCTCAGCATGTCCGCCGTGCGGCGCCGCAAACCGCGTCCGCGCTCAGCCGGTCAGCCAGGACCGCAGCCGCTCCTCCCCCGCCAGCACCTTGGCCACCTCCACCCGCTCGTCCTTCTTGTGGGCCAGGTGCGGGTTGCCGGGGCCGTAGTTGACCGCGGGGACGCCGAGTGCGGCGAACCGGGAGACGTCGGTCCAGCCGTACTTCGGCTGCGGGGTGCCGCCGACCGCCTCGATGAAGGCGGCGGCGGCCGGGTGGGACAGGCCGGGCAGGGCGGCGCCGCTGTGGTCGTCGACGACGAACTCCGTCACCCCGCAGTCCGCGAACACCTCGCGGACGTGGGCGAGCGCCTCCTCGGGGGAACGGTCGGGCGCGTAGCGGAAGTTGACGGTGACCACGCACTCGTCGGGGATCACGTTGCCGGCCACGCCGCCGGCGATCCGGACCGCGTTCAGGCCCTCCCGGTACTCCAGGCCGTCGATCATCGGATAGCGGGGCTGGTAGGCGGCCAGCCGGGCCAGGATCGGGGCGGCGGCGTGGATGGCGTTGGAGCCCATCCAGCTCCGCGCGGAGTGCGCCCGCTCGCCCGCGGTCCGCAGCAGCACCCGCAGCGTGCCCTGGCAGCCGCCCTCGACCTGTCCGTCGGAGGGTTCGAGCAGCACCGCGAAGTCGCCGGCCAGCCACTCGGGCCGCGCCTCGGCGATGTGCTTGAGGCCGTTCAGCTCGGCGGCGACCTCCTCGTTGTCGTAGAAGACGAAGGTCAGGTCGCGGTTGGGGGCCGGGACCGTGGCGGCGATGCGCAGCTGCACCGCGACGCCCGCCTTCATGTCGCAGGTGCCGCACCCCCACAGCACCCCGTCCGCGTCCAGCCGCGAGGGCACGTTGTCCGCGATCGGCACCGTGTCGATGTGCCCGGCGAGGATCACCCGCCCATCGCGCCCGAGGTCGGTGCGGGCCACGACGTTGTTGCCGTACCGGTCGACCGTCAGGTGCGGCAGGGCGCGCAGGGCGTCCTCGATCGCGCCGGCGAGCGGCTGCTCGGAGCCGCTGACGGAGGGGAAGTCGACCAGCCGGGCGGTCAGCTCGGCGGCGTTCAGCGAGAGGTCAAGCGGGGTGTCGGCCATGACGCCGACCCTAACGCCCGGCCCTTTCGGGCATCCCTCGTGCCTGATCGGACATCGATCCCGCCTCCAGTACCTTGTACCGCGTGTCACAGCCGCTCACCGTCCGCAAGCACCGAGGCCGTCTGTTCCGTCGCGGGGCGGCCCTGCTGGTGCTGGCCGCGCTCGCCGGATACCTGGTGGTCCAGTACCTCACGGCGGGCACCGGTGCGACCGGCTGCACGGTCGTCGCGGCCGGGGACGGTGACGCGGAGTACACGTTCACCCCGGAGCAGGCGGTGAACGCGGCCACCGTCACGGCCGTCGGCACCGCGCGCGGGCTGCCCGAACGGGCGGTGACGATCGCCCTGGCGACCGCGCTCCAGGAGTCGGCGCTGCTCAACGTCCGGCACGGCGACCGCGA
Organism: Streptomyces sp. JW3; assembly: GCF_052216785.1. NCBI lineage: Bacteria > Bacillati > Actinomycetota > Actinomycetes > Kitasatosporales > Streptomycetaceae > Streptomyces > Streptomyces sp. JW3. The sequence continues at coordinate 26,966 of NZ_JBQOUX010000100.1, forward strand.
TTCCCTCGGCCTGTTCCAGCAGCGGCCCTCGCAGGGCTGGGGCACCCCGGCCGAGATCATGGACCCGGTCTACGCGGCGGGGCGGTTCTACGACCAGCTGGCCGAGGTGCCCGGCTACACCCGGCTGCCGCTGACCGTCGCCGCCCAGCGGGTGCAGCGCAGCGGCTTCCCGGAGGCGTACGCCAAGCACGAGCCGGACGCCGCGCTGCTCGCCGCCGCCCTGACCGGCCGGTCCGCGGCCACCCTGACCTGCGCGGGCCGCCCGGCCGCCACCCGGGCCGGCGGTCCGGCCGCGGTACGGGCGGCGCTGGTACGGGACTTCGGACGGACCGTGCTCCGGCCGGCCGGCGCGGCGGCGGGCGCCTCGCCGGTGGCGGTGGCGGTGTCGGCGAAGTCGGCCGGTCCGGTCGTGGTGTCGGCGCGGTCGACCGGGTCGGTCGCGGTGCCGGGCGGCGCGGACGGGCGGCGCGGCTGGCAGTTGGCGCACTGGGCGGTGGCCCACGCCTCGGCGCTGCACATCGAGCGGGTGACGTACGAGGGACGCGAGTGGCGCGCGGGCACCGTCGGCGGCGGATGGCGGACGGTGGAGTCGGCGGCCGGGGCGCGGGGCGCGGAGCGGAACACCGGATCGGTCCGGATCAGTACCGCTCGCTAGTACGAGCCCCCACTCTCCCGAATTACCCGGGCGGTCGGCGGCCGGTCCGGGTGACACCTTTTCGCTGAAGCGTCACAACCCTTGCCAGTACTGAGCCGTAAGGATTCAGCGGACTTTCCGACCGGAGCGGTTTGCCCGCTTTTCGGGGCACCCGATAATGCGACGCATTGCCAACTCTTTACGTTGCCGCGCCGCAACCTTCGTGGACTTCGAGCGGTAGTCACTGCGTCCGAGAGGACCTCACACGTTGACTTTCCGTCGAAGGAGCATCATGTCCCTCCCCCTGACCCGCCGGATCGCCCGTGCCGCGCTGCTCGTCGCCGCGGGAGCGGCTGCCGGGGTCGGTGCGGCCGGCTCCGCCAGCGCGGCCCCGGAGCTGCCCGCCACCCCGAACCTGAGCGGGCTGACCGCCCTGGACGGGGCGAACGTCGGCAACACCGTGGACGCCGCGGCCCAGAACGTCACCGAGACCGCGGGCGACACCGGCAGCAAGGCCGTGAAGAAGGCGGTGCCGGCCGCGGGCAAGACCGGTGGTTCGGTCGTCAAGAAGGCGACGCCGGCCGCGCAGAAGGCGGCCGGGGACGCGGCGGGCTCCGCCGGTGACCTGGTCGGCGAGACCGCCCGCACGCTGCCGGCCGACTCGGTCGGCAAGGGCCTGCCGGCCACCGGCACCCTGCCGGTGCAGGGGCTGCCGCTCGGCGGCTGATCCTCGGATCGGGAACGGCCGTGGGGCCCAGGGAGATCTCCCTGGGCCC
>NZ_JBQOUX010000101.1:0-27708 GCF_052216785.1 Streptomyces sp. JW3
ACGTAACCGCGCGCCGGTTCCTGCCCGGTTACCGCGTCGGCCACCACCACGCTGTGCACGGTGGCGAACGACGGATGGCTCTGCTCGAAGGAGACGGCCGCCGCGAAGTACGCGGACAGGTCCTCGCCGACCGGGTGGTCCGCGAGATGCGCGCGGTTGAGCTGCTCGCGGAAGTCCAGCATGTCCAGCAGCAGCCGCTTCTTGCTGGGGAAGTAGTGCAGCACTCCCTGCCGGGTCAGTCCCGCCCGCTCGGCCACCGCGTCGATCGATGCGCTCTTGAAGCCGCGTTCGGCGAACACCTCCAGTGCCGCTTCCAGGATGTCCTGACGCCGCGCAGAACCCACGCTCGTGCCCTTCCGCCGTTGGCCGGTGCCCGCACACCGTACGCATCACGCCGGGACGGGGTGACGGCATCAGCGTCCCATCGCGTCCAGCGCGGCACGCGCCGCTTGCCGCACGGTGTCCGGATGTCGCCCGTGCGCCCCGGGCGCGGCGCTCTCCACGATGTCCGTGAACAGCCGCACGTCCTTGGCCAGCAGCCCGCCCGCGTGGGCGGCGATGCGCTCCAGGGCGCCGCCCGCGTCGGTAAGGCGTTCCAGGGCGAAGCTCGCCGCACTGCCCCGGGGCAACACCCGGCCCAGTCCGGCCGCGTCCAGTCCCAGTCGGCCACCGAGGTCCAGCGCTTCCGCCGCCAGACCCAACTGGGCGGTGAACAGGACATTGTTGAGCAGCTTGGCGAGCTGCCCGGCGCCGGTCGGACCCAGGTGCACGACGGGATCGCCGTACGTGGCGAACAGCGGCCGGCAGTAGGCGAACACCTGCGGGTCGCCGCCCGCCATGACGAGCAGGGTGCCCTCCGCCGCGGCCCGGCCGCCGCCGCTGACCGGCGCGTCCAGGACGGAGACCCGCCGGCCGCGGGCCTGCTCCGCCAGCCGGCGGCAGGTCTCGGGATGCACGGTGGAGTGCACCACGAGCACTCCACCGGGGCGCATTCCGGCCAGCACGCCGTCCGGCCCGGTGGTCAGCTGCTCCACGTCCGCGTCGTCGACCACGCAGAGGCACACCACATCGCTGGCGGCGGCCAGTTCGGCCGGTGAACCGGCGGTCTTGGCCGGGGTGTCCGCGAACGGGGCGAGGGTGGCGGACCGGCGCGCCCACAGGGTCGTCCCGTAGCCCGCGTCGACGATCCGCCGTGCCATGGGCGCGCCCTGGCTGCCCAGTCCGATGAAACCGATCCGCATGTCACGTCGTCCTCTCACGTCGTCTCCCGTGGCCGCCAGAACGCGGCCAGCAGCCCGCCCGTCGCCACCGCGGCCACCGCGAGCACCAGGCCGGCGCCCGCCCATCCGGTCACGGCGAGGTCCGTCGCCGTGTCGACGGCGTACTCCCCCGGCCCCCAGGCCCCGAGGGCGACCGCGAGGACGCCCAGCACGAGAACGTACTCGTAGCCCTCCTTGAAGACGAAGAAACCGTGCGGGCGGTGGGCAAGCAGTCCGGCCACCAGCATCACCGACAGCACGCCGGCGCAGGCCAGCGGGGTGAACAGCCCCACGGCCAGCAGCACGCCCGCGCCGATCTCGGTGACCACGCTGCACCAGGCCTGCAGGCGCGGGCGGCGCAGGCCGAGCCCGGCGAACCAGCCCGCCGTGCCGCTGATACCGCCTCCGCCGCGCCAGTGGTTCCAGCCGTGCGCCACCATGACCGCGCCGATGACGGCCCGCACCAGCAGCAGGGCGGCGTCCACGGGCTCACCCATCGAGGTGCCTCCGTTCGGCGGGCAGCGCCGGGACGCCGAGCGCGCACTCCTCGACGAAGGCGAGGACGCGCAGGTGGTAGGCGAGGGCGGTGCGGCTGACGCTGGTGTTGTGGCCGGCGCCCGCCTGCTCGTGCAGCACGAGCCGGGGCGCACGGGTGAACACGGATGCCAGGTCGGCCAGCCCCTCCGGGCCGTTGAGCCACACCTGCTCGTACTCGGCGAGGGTGATGTGCACCGGGACCGGCACCCGCCCGGCGAGCCGGGCGAACTCCTCCTGCCACTGCTCCCGGCGGCCCTCGTACGAGGGCGAGGTGGCTCCGATGCCGCGTCCGCCGTGGACGTCGGGCGGGTAGGCGTGCGGCGGGTCCCACAGCACGCCGCGCAGGTTGGGGCGAATGCGGCCGGGGTCGCGCCGCCACTCCTCCATGGCGGCGAGCATGTGGGGGTGGTGGGTGCGTCCCATGCCGGCCAGTTCCACGCCCAGCAGGTCCGCGCCACGTGGGTCGCAGGCCATGCGGACCGCGAGTTCGCAACCCGCGGAGTGGGCCCAGACGAACACGCCGAGGCCACTGTCCCGGTCCTTCAGGAGGGTATCGACGGCGGTGAAGGCGAAGTCGGTGCGCCGCTGCGGAGTTCCCAGGCGGGTTTCGTGTCCGGCGGAGCTGCCGTAGCCGGGGCGGTCCAGGGCGACGGCGGTGAAGCCGGCCGTGGCGGCGGTGCGCAGCAGGGACAGGCCCGGGTGGCCGGGGTGGTCGAAGTAGACGGAGTTGGTGGCGCCACCGTGCAGGGCCACGATCACCGCCCGGGGGCGGACGGCCTCGACGACCAGCGCGGAGGCGGGCACACCGTGCACGTCCACCACTTCCCGATGGACACGGGTGGCGAGTTCGGGTTCGGTCGAGGTCATCCGTCCGTCCTGAGCAGGAGTACGCCGCTGGGGGTCAGTCCGCCGCTGGAGACCACGGCGGTGCGGGCGCCGGGCACCTGGCGGGCGTCCGCGTCGCCGCGCAGTTGCAGCACGGCCTCGTGCAGCAGGCCCATGCCGTGGGTGCGGCCGTGGGAGAGCTGGCCGCCGTGCGGGTTGAGCGGCAGGACGCCGCCCGGGGCGATGTTCTTGCCACCGTCCAGGAAGTCGCGGGCCTCGCCGATGCCGCAGAAGCCGAGGGCCTCGATCCAGGACAGGCAGTTGAAGGTGAAGCCGTCGTAGAGGAGGGCCACGTCGACGTCGGCCGGGCGCAGGCCGGTGCGGGTCCACAGGTGCGCGGCCTGGCCGAGCACCTGCGGTTCGTGGGTGAGGGAGGCCTGGTCCCACTCGGGCCGCTCCCCGATCCGCGTGCCCACCGCCTCGACGCGGATCGGGGGCCGCGCGAGGTCGGGCGCGGTGTCGGCGGCGGAGACGACGACGGCGGTGGCGGCGTCGCAGGGGACGTCGCAGTCGTAGAGGCCGAAGGGGGTGCTGACGGTGCGGGCGGTAAGGTAGTCGTCCATGGTCAGCGGGGTGCGGTAGATCGCGTCGGGGTGGCGGGCGGCGGCGGCCCGCTGGTTGAGGGCGATCCAGCCGAGGGTCTCGCGGGTGGTGCCGTAGCGGTGCATGTGGCGCTGGGCGTTCATGGCGAGCATGACCGCGGGCGAGACGGCGCCGAAGGGTTTGAACCAGCCGTCCGCGCCGGCCGCCCGGGGCGGCTGGATCTCCCCCTGGCGGACCAGTTCGGCGTGGGTCGCCTCCCACACCGTGCGGTAGCACAGGACGTGCCGGGCCAGTCCGCCGGCCACCGCCAGCATCGCGGCGATCACGGAGCCGCCGGGGCCGAAGGTCTCGCCGGCGCCGTTGTGCCAGACGGGCCGGATGCCGAGTGCCGACTCCAGCGCGGTGACGCCGCCCTCGGCGAAGCCGCCGTAGGCCCCGGCGCCGGGGTAGGTGGACAGGCCGTCGATGTCGTCGAGGGTGAGCCCGGCGTCGGCGACGGCCTTCTCGCAGGCCTCCACGGTCAGGTGGAGGGGCGGGACCATGAGGCGGCGGCCGATGCGGGAGGCGCCGGCGCCGCTGATGACGGCCTTGTCCTCGAAACGGTGGCGGGGTGCGGCGGTGCGGACGCGGACCGGCTCGTCCGGCGGGAGCGGCGCCGGGTCCGGCTGGTCGGCGGCGGGGCGGAAGAGGGGCAGCCAGGCGTCGCCGGCCTGCTCGAAGACGACCTCCATGAGCATGCCCAGGCGCAGGTCGTCCGGGGCGCAGTCGATGACGTTGGTGGTCAGCCGGACGCGCGGGTCCTCCTCGATCGCGACCTGGGCGACGACGAACGGGGTGGGCAGGCCGGGCAGCGGGAAGCGGTGGTTGACGGTGTAACCGATCAGCACCGCCCGGCCGGAGACCTCGCGGATCGCGGTGTCGTGGCCCCGGCAGTGGCGGCAGACGGGCCCCGGCGGGTGGATCAGGGCCGCGCAGGCGGTGCAGGAGCGAAAGCGCAGCCGCCCGTCCCGGCCGGAGGTCCAGAAGAACTCGCTCTCCTGGTCCGGCAGCGGCCGGGGACGGGCTTGCGCGTCCGGGCGGTGCGTGGTCAACGGACCTTCGCCTCCGCCTTGCGCACGGTGACCGGTGCGGCCAGGCCCTGCTCGTCGCAGGCCCGCTGGAGGGTCTCCAGCGTCTCGTCCAGGCCGGGGCCCAGGCGTCGGCCCGGGGTGAACGTGGCGGGCAGGTGGCGCATGCCCTGGATGACGCCGATGGTCTCGTAGTGCACGGTGCCCTCGGGGTCGCAGACGAAGTCCGGGATGCGGTCCAGGACCTGGATCAGCATCCGCTTGAAGACCGTACGGGCCACGTTGGAACCGATGCAGCGGTGGATGCCGAGACCGAAGGCGGTGTGCCGGTTGCCGCGGCGCGCGAGGTCGACCTGGTCCGGGTCGGGGAAGACGGCCGGGTCCCGGTTGGCCATCGCCCAGGACAGCCAGACCCGCTCGCCCTCCCGGAACTCCTTCCCGGCGATCTCGCAGTCCTCCGCGACCGTCCGGCCGTCCCCGGGCGCCGGGGTGAAGAACCGCAGGAACTCCTCGGTCGCCGGGTCGAGCAGCGTGGCGCGGTCCCGGTCCAGCCGGGCGCGCTCGCCGGGGTGCTGGGAGAGCCACTCCAGGGCGTGCGCGGTGAGCGCGGTGGTGGTGTCGAAGCCGCCGCCGATGAGCAGGGCCATGGCCCCGATCAGGTCGAGGTCGGACGGGGTGGTGCCGTCGATCTCCAGGCGGGCGAGGGCATCGGCGAGACCGGGCCGCGGCCGGGCCCTGACCTCGTGCAGCGTGGTGGCGATGTCCTTGAGCATCGCCCTGTGCGCCTCGATCACCCGGGGCATCTCCGGGGAGTTCGGCGGGGTGTAGACACCGGCGTGCGCGGGCTCGTTGTAGAGCTGCCACTTCTTCAGCGGCACGCCCATCATGGCGAGGGTGAAGACGGCCGGGACGATGTTGGCGAGGTCGTCGACGAAGTCGATCCGTCCCGACTCGATCCGCTCGTCCAGGCAGGCGCGGGCCACCTCGTCGATGAAAGGGACCCAGCGGGCGATCGCCGCCGGGGAGAGGTAGGGATTCAGCGCGCTCCGGTAGGCGCGCTGCTCGGGCGGGTCCATCTCCAGGAAGCCGCCCTTGAAGCCCTTGCCGTGGCCCGGCGCCGGGATGCTGATGCCCTGGTAGCCGCGGCGCTCGCCGTTGACGTCGTGGTCGTTGGAGAGTTTCTGCCCGGCGCGGGCGAAGGCGAGCAGTTCGCGGTTGCCGGCGGCCACCCAGTGCCCGTCGTAGGTGTCGGACCAGGCCAGCGGGCAGCCGGTGTGGAAGGCACGGGTCTCCTCCTCGAACCGGTCCCGGTATTCGGGGGCGTGCCGGTCGAAGTGGACGCGGGGCTGCCTTCGGGTGTCGTCGTCGTGCGGCTCGGATGCGGTCATTGGTCGGCTCTCTCCTCGTGTCGGCCGCGCCCCCCTCAGAAGACGCTGATCGCTCGCTCGGGGCAGGACCGTACGGCCTCCACCACCTGGTCCTGCTGGTCGTCGGGGACTTCCTCCTGGACCGCGGAGGAGTGGCCGTCGGTCTCACTCAGTTCGAACACCTTCGGAGCGTGCATCCAGCACAGGGTGTGTCCCTGGCAGCGCTCGGGGTCGACGCGTACTCTCACGTCACTCAGCTCCCGTTCACGATCAGGTCAGGTCAGGTCAGGTCGGACATGGACTTGCCGACGGAGGCGAGGGTGGCGGGTTCGCCGTAGTCGCCCTGGTACTTGTAGGGGGCGCCGTCGCAACGGAAGGCACCCTGGTCGGGCTCGAAGTCGGCCGGCTGCCAGCCCTTCTCCGTGGCCTCCACGACGGAGAAGCAGGAGGTCGGCTCCTTCGCGGTGAGGTCGAAAGGCGCCTGGAGCCCGCCGGCGGTCCAGTCGGTGTTCTTGACCGCGTTCTCGTGGACGCAGGCCCGGGTGAGGGTGGCGCAGTCGCGGGCGGCGGTGGCGAACAGCAGCCAGGCGGAGAAGGCGCGCAGCACGGGGTAGGTGACTTCCTTGTCCGGTGCGTACTTCTCGAACAGGTCGATGACCTGCTGGGTGGCGGGGTTGTCGGCCGCGCTCTCCAGCGGGGCGGTGGCGAACAGCTCCGCGTAGTTGTGCTGCTCGGCCAGGGCCGCGCCGGCCAGCTGCGGGAAGGCGGGGCTGTAGGCGTTGGAGTTGGCGTCGATCCAGTCGGGGGTGTAGCCGATGTTGGTGAGGGCCTGCTCCAGCTTGGCCAGGCTCGCGAAGTCGCCCAGGAAGACCAGGCCCTTGACGCCTTCCTTCTTGATCGCCTGGGCGTACGGTGTCCAGTCGGAGACGCCGGACGCCGGGTAGAGGTCGGTGTAGGAGACCTTGCCGCCGAGGCCGGCCACCGCCTCCTCGTACTGGGCGGACATGACCTTGGTGACGGGCACGTCGCCGGCGATGAGGCCGACCTTCGCCGCGGAGTCGGGGTACTTCTCCTTCATCAGCCACGAGTAGAAGCCGGAGTACTGGAAGTACCCGGCGGTCGGCTGGGAGGCGATCACCTGGAGGTCGGAGCCGATGGCGCCGATCTGGCTGGTCTGGGCGGGGAAGGCGGGCAGCAGGCACTTCAGCCGGTCCTTGACCCCCAGGGCGTCCAGGGCCGCGCCGCCGCCGACCAGGGCGAAGTCCTCCTTGCACGCCTCCAGGGTCTGCTGGCGGACCTCGGTCAGCCGGGTGTCGCGGACGACCGGTTCGATGGAGCGGCCGTTGATGCCGCCCGCGTCGTTGCACCAGGAGGTGAAGACCTCGGCCGCGTCGTCGAACTCGGACTTCTTGGTGAAGCCGACGTCGGACAGGACACCGACCTGGACGGAGTCGTCGGTGACGCCCTGCACGGTCGACTTCCCGGCGTCACCGGGACCGCACACGTCCTTCAGGGTGCCGAAGTCCGACGACGCGCTCTGCGACTGCTGTGCGGACGGGCTGTTGCCGGCCGCGGAGCCGGTGTCGTCGTCGGAGCGGGTGGAGCAGCCGGCGGCCAGCAGCACCGCGAGCACGGTGACACCGCCGGTGAGAAGTCTGCGCATGGTGCCTCCTCGGAAGGCCCGGACGCCGTCGTCCGGGGGAGGTGACGGAAGAAGCGGGTCAGGCGACCGCCCCGCTCGCCTTGAGGGCGAGGATGCGGTCCCAGTCGTAGCCGAGCTCGGTGAGGATCTCCTCCGTCTGCGCGGCGAACTCCGGAGCCGGGCCGAGGAGGGTGTCCTCGACGTCGAACTGGACCGGGCTGGCGACGAGTTCGAGGTCGCCGGCCTGCCCGATGTATCCGTTGGCACGTACCTGGCTGTCGGCAGCCGCCTGGAGGGTGTCCTGGACGGGTGCCCAGGGGCCCTCCAGCGCGGCGAACCGTTCGGTCCACTCGGCGAGGGTCCGGCCGCCGATCACCTCGCGCAGGATCTTCACGGCGTCACCGGTGTGCGCGGCGAGGGCTTCGGCGGTGTTGAAGCGGGGGTCGTCGGCGAGGTCGGGGCGGCCGACGCAGTGGCACACGTTGGTCCAGAACCGCGCGGGCTGGAGCATGACGAGGGAGACGTACCGGTCGTCGCGGGTGCGGTACAGGCCGGTGAGCGGGTTGGTGGGCGAGCCGTGGGTGTTCGGAGTGACGCCCTCCCAGGCGCGGTCCAGGTGCAGGGAGAGGGCGATGGAGTGGCCGAGCGCCCACAGGCCGCTGCCGAGCAGGGAGACGTCCACCACGGACGGCTCGCCGGTGCGTTCGCGGCGCAGCAGCGCGGCGGCGATGCCGCCGGCCAGGTTGGTGCCGGAGACGGTGTCGCCGTAGGCCGGTCCAGGGGCGGTGATCACGCCGTCGGTGCCGGGCGGGGTGATGCTGGCGGCCGTGCCGGCCCTGGCCCAGAAGGCGGTCATGTCGTAGCCGCCCCGGTCGGATTCGGGGCCCCGGGGGCCCAGTGCGCTGCCCCGGGCGTAGACGATGCGCGGGTTGACCGCGCGGATGTCGTCGACGTCGATGCCGAGCCGGGCGCGGGAGGCGGGCAGGAAGCTGGTGAGGAAGACGTCGGCGTCCGCGATCAGTTCGTGCAGCACCCCGCGCCCCTCCGGCTTGGAGATGTCCAGTCCGAGGGAGCGTTTGCCCCGGTTGGCGTGGGCCACGTTGGGGTTGGGGTCGCCCTCGACCTTGAAGCTGCCGGTCTGGCGCAGGCCGCGCTGCGGATCGCCGGTGACGGCGTGCTCGACCTTGATGACGTCGGCGCCCCAGTCGGCCAGGACGGCACCCGCCGAGGGCACGAAGCCGTACATGGCCACTTCCACGACCCTGATACCCTCCAGTGGCTTCACGCGCTCTCCTCGGGTGCGACGACGCGGGCGAACGCCTTCTGCTCCAGGAACTCCTCGAACCCGGACCGGCCGCTCTCCCGCCCGATGCCGGACTGCTTGTAGCCGCCGAAGGGCACGTCGGGAGCGAAGTAGTTGCCGCCGTTGATGGAGAAGGTGCCGGTGCGGACGCGTCGGGCGACGCGGATGGCGCGTTCCTCGTCGGCGCTGTGCACGGCGCCCGAGAGCCCGTACCTGGAGTTGTTGGCGATGTGGACGGCGTCGTCCTCGTCGTCGTAGGGGATCACGGCGAGGACGGGGCCGAACACTTCCTCCTGGGCGATCTCGCTGCCCGGGTCGACATCGGCGAGCAGGGTGGGCGCGTAGAAGAATCCGGGGTCGATGCGCTTGCCGCCCCGCACGAGGGCGGCGCCGTCGTCGACCGCCCGGCGTACCATGCTGTCGACCTTGTCGCGCTGGTCCTCGCTGATCAGCGGGCCCATGACGGTGTGCGGGTCGGCGGGGTCACCGACCTTGACCCGGTCCAGTCCGGCCGCGACCATCTGCACGATCTCGTCGTGCCGGGCGCGCGGCACCAGGAGGCGAGAGGTGAGGGCGCAGCCCTGGCCGGAGTGGGAGCAGATGGTGAAGGCCGCGAACATGGCGGCCTGCGTGAGATCGGCGTCGTCCAGGACGATCATGGCGGACTTCCCGCCGAGTTCGAGGAAGACCCGCTTCACCGAGCCGGACGCGGCGGCCATGATGCGCCGTCCCGTGGCGGTGGCGCCGGTGAAGGTGACGACGTCGACGCCGCGGCTGGTGGTGAGCGCCGCGCCGGTCTCGGGAGAGGTGGAGCTGAGGACGTTGACGACTCCGGACGGGATGTCGGTGTGCTCCGCGATCAGTTCACCGAGGGCGAGGGTGATCAGCGGGGTCTGCGGGGCTGCCTTGAGGACGACGGTGCAGCCGGCCGCGAGGGCGGGCGCCAGCTTGGCCAGGGCCAGTTGGTTGGGGAAGTTGTACGGCAGGATGGCGGCCACCACGCCGGCCGCTTCCTTCTCCACCCAGCGGTGATGGCGTCGGCCGCGGGATTCGATCTCGCCCAGGTCCTCGGTGAACTCGTACCCTTCCAGCAGGTCGGCGTAGTACTTCACGATGCCGATCGGCTCGTCGAGCTGGGGGCCGTGGGTGAGCTGGCGGGGTGCGCCGGCCTCGGCGATGGTCAGCTCGCGCAGTTCCTCCCGGTGTTCGTCCAGCGCCCGGTGGAGCTGGCGCAGGCAGCGCAGGCGCAGGGCGCGGTCGGTGGGCCAGTCGGTGGTGTCGAAGGCGCGGCGGGCGGCGGCCACGGCCGCCTCGGCGGCCGTCGGGCTCGCGTCGGGTGCGTGCCCGACCAGGTCTCCGGTGGCGGGGTTGTGGGAGGCGAAGGCGGGTCCGGCGGTGACGAGCTTGCCGTCGATGAGCTGGGCCCTGGTCGGGGTGGCGTTCACAGCCGCACCACCGATCCGCCGTCGACGGCGACGACCTGGCCGGTGACCCAGCTCGCCGCGTCGGAGAGCAGGAACAGCATCAGACCAGCCGGGTCCGACGGCTGCCCCACGCGTTTTAGTGCCAGTGACCGCACGAGTGTCTCCATGACCTGCTCGGGGATGATGTCGCGGGAGCCCTCGGTGTCCGTCGGTCCGGGGGCGATGGCGTTGACTCTGATGCCCCGGTCGCCGAGTTCGGCGGCGAGGGAGGCGGTGAGGTGGTTGATGCCGGCCTTGGCCAGGCCGTAGAAGCCGGTGGCCTGCCAGGCCGCGGTGGAGGACTGGTTGACGACGGCCGAGCCTGCCGTGAGGTGCGGCAGGACGGCGCGGGTCATGTGCAGCGCGCCGAGCAGGTTCACCTTGAGGAACCGGTCGAGATAGTCGTAGTCGACCGTGGTGAGGCCCTCGCGGCGCATGCCCTGGAAGATCGCGGCGTTGTTGACGAGGTGATCGATCCGGCCGAACTCGCGCACCACGGTCTCCGCCAGTTCCTGTGCCGACAGCGGGTCACCGACGTCGGTCCGTACGAAGAGGGCGTCTCCGATCTCCTTGGCGACGCGTTGCCCCTGCTCCTCGTTCAGCTCGGCGACCACCACCTGTGCGCCCTCGGCGGACAGTGCCTTCGCGTATCCCTCGCCGATGCCCTGACCGGCTCCGGTGACGACGACCACCTTGTCCTTGAACCGCATCGCGCCTCCCTGCTCGATTGTTCGGAAACTACATTCTCCATTTCAGCGAATCAAGGACTCAGACAAGAGAATTACATGCTAGGCCACCCGGAGGGGGCACCACCCCCGCCCCCACTCCGGGGGTTCCCGTCGCGCTCTGGTTGAGAATATGCTTCTCGGATACGGAAGGAAGGTTCTCATGATCTTTTCGAAGGCCTCGTGTCCGTCCCGCCAGGAAAAGTGCACCGGTGCGCCGGACCTCGGCCGTGCGCCCGGGCAGGTGGTGGAGCCGCGCGGCCGGAAGCTGTTCCCCGTCCCGGTCGGCCCTGCCAGGAGGTCGAGCGCCGGACACCCGCGGACCACCTCGCACCAGCGCCTGGGCGGCGGCGCCGACGACCCGCCCGTCGAGGCGACCGCCCGGCACCTCGCCGCGGTCGGCGGCGGTACCGGGTCCGGCGGCACCCACCCGGCGTGCCCGTGGCCGGTGACCGGCCATGCCGTCGGGACAGGTATGCCGGGACGCGGTGCACCGCCGGCGCAACCGCCGGACCGGTGCACCCGGGAACCGTCCCGGCACACCCACGTCCGGAAGGCCGGTGACCTCGCCGTCCGGGGCGACACCGGCGTCCCGCACCGGACACCGCCCCCCGGCGAGCACTCCGGGCGGCTGCCGCACCGCGCGATCACCACCGGCGAGGAGGCGGGCGCATGAGCGGGCAGAGCACGGCGCGGACCGCCGTCGTCACCGGCGGGGCGTCCGGCATCGGCCGGGCGATCGCGCGGCGGCTCGCCGCCGACGGTATGAACGTGGCCGTCTTCGACATCGCGCCCGCCGAGGAGTGCCTGGCCCTGCGGGTGGACGTCGCCGACCGCGCGCAGGTGGACAAGGCGATGGACGCGGTGCGTGACCGCTTCGGCCCGGTGTCGGTGCTGGTCAACGCGGCCGGCAAGGACGGTTTCACGCGCTTCGCCGACCTGGGCTTCGACGAATGGCGGCGGATCGTCGACATCAACCTCAACGGGGTCTACCACTGCGTGCAGTCGGCACTGCCGGACATGTGGGAAGGCCGCTGGGGCCGGATCGTCAACATCTCCTCCTCCAGCACCCACTCCGGCCAGCCCTTCATGGCCCACTACGTCGCCGCGAAGTCGGCGGTCAACGGGCTGACCAAGTCGCTCGCCCTGGAACTGGGACCGCGGGGCATCACCGTCAACGCGGTCCCTCCCGGTTTCATCGACACTCCGATGCTGCGTCTGGCCGAGGAGGGCCGGCGGCTCGGCGGCACCGTCGAGGACCACATCGCACGTACCCCGGTGCGCCGGGTGGGCCGCCCGGAGGACATCGCGGCGGCCTGCGCGTTCCTGGTGAGCGAGGAGGCCGGCTACATCACCGGACAGATCATCGGCGTGAACGGGGGCCGCAACACATGACCAGGCTGCCGCCCGTACCGTACGAGGACTGGGACACCGAGGCGCTGCGCCCGCTGACCGGCGGACGGACGGTGCCGCCCTCGAACGTTTTGGGACTGCTCCAGCACCACCCGGCGCTCGCCAGGTCCTTCCTCACGTTCTCCGCCCACCTGCTGGCCCGCAGCTCGCTGCCGGACAAGGAGCGCGAGCTGGCGGTGCTGCGGGTGGCGTGGCGCCGGCGGTGCCGGTACGAGTGGGCGCAGCATGTGCCGATGGCGCGGCGGGCCGGGGTGACGGAGGACGACCTCGACGACGTACGCACCGGCGCCGGCACCCTGGTGAACCGGGCCGTCGACGAACTGGAGACCGCCTCCGTCCTGTCCGACGCGACCTACGCGGAGCTGGCGAAGCAGTGGGACGAACGGCAGCTGCTGGACTTCGTGTTCACGGTGGGGGGTTACGGGATGCTGGCGGCGGCGCTGAACACCTTCGAGGTGGAACCGGACGACGCCGGAGCCGAGTAGCACCCTCACCCCCGCCTCAGCTGCTCCTTCCTGTCGGCGAGGTACAGGGGCTGGTCCGTGAGCGGCGCCCAGCCCGGTGGGCCGAGGACGCGTTCGGCGATGATGTCGCGCCGCGTCCTCCTGGTGCCGCCGCCGAGGGTGCCCGCGAAGCGGTGGACGTGGCGTCCGGACCGGCTGGAGACGGAGGTTCCCGCGGTGGTACGGGCCCGTGCGGGCGGGGTGCGGCAGCGCGTCGCACTCCCCCGCCGCCGCCTTCGCCCTGGGCGCGCTCCGGTGCCGACGCGGCTCGTCCTCGTCGAGGGCCGGCGCGGCGGAGCGGGCGCGGGGCCGCTCGACGGCCGCCCGCGGGCCTTGTGTCCGACGGCCTGGAAGGAGCCGGGCGGCCGGCCCGCCCGGGTGCGCTGCCTCACGTGCGCGGACGTCCGGTCGAGGACGCGGCGACGGGCACCGGCCGCGGTGGCCGTCGGAGCTCTGCCCGCGCGGCGCCGGGGCGCGCACCCGGCACGACGGTGACGCCCTCGGGCATGAGCGGCGCGACCTCGCCGGCGTGGGACACGGCCGTACCGCTTGTCCCGGGCGGCCGCGGCCGTACCCCGGCGACCGTCTCGCGCACCGTGCGGCACGGCAGCCGCTGCTCCGCGTCGAGCCGGGACTCCACGTACGGTCTCCGCTTCCCCGATGGCTCCGTGTACGGCAGCACCGCTCGACCGAGAACATCATTCTCGATAACGGGGAGTAAGAGTCTCGTATCGCGCGGAGCATGATTCGGTAGGGCGAGTGCGACTTCTTTTCACATACGTGGAGTACCGTTCTTCCATGAGTGTCGTCCCAGCCGAACCGGTCGAGCCCCCTGAGCCCGCGTGGCGGCAGCGCGCCGTCGAGCGCTCCACCCGCGCCGCGAAGCTGCGCGCCGAACAGCGCGTCCAGCGCTTCCTGGACGCCGCGCAGGAGCTGATCGCCGACAAGGGCACCACCGACTTCACGGTGCAGGAAGTCGTCGAGCGCTCCCGTCAGTCACTGCGCAGCTTCTACCAGCACTTCGACGGCAAGCACGAACTGCTGCTCGCCCTCTTCGAGGACGCACTGGCGCGCTCAGCGGCCGAAATGCGGGAGAGCATCGCGTCCGTGACCGATCCGCTGGAGCGGCTCAAGGTCGCCGTGGACCTGCTCTACGCGGCGTCCACTCCACGCAAGGGCCAGCAGTCCCCCCTCTTCACCGACTTCGCCGTCCAGCTGCTCGTCAGCCACCCGGACCAGGTGGCCACCGCCCACGTGCCGCTGCTGACCCTGTTCACCGAGCTGGTGGAGACCGCGGTGGAGAGCGGCCGGGCCGTCGCCCCCCGCCCCCGGCGCACCGCCTCCCTGATCATGCAGACGGCGATGTTCACGGCCCAGGCGCCCGCCGCCCCGGTCGGTGCCCAGCCGTCCCGGATCGGGGCGGAGGACGTGTGGGCGTTCTGCCTGGGCGGCATCACCGGGACCGGCGCGCAGCCCGCCACCGCCGAGCAGGCCACCCCCGAGAAGGCCACCGCCAAGAAGACCGCCGCCAGGAAGACGGCGGCGAAGAAGGCCAGCACCAGGAAGACCGCCGCCGGACGCGACAAGGCCTGATCCGACCCCGTCCGTCCGCCTCGAAGGGTCCGCGTCCACGCGGGCCCTTCGTCAACAGCCCCTGATGCAAGAGCCCCTGACCGCGCACCACTTGACGCCCCCTTCGGTCTGACCTTTGATATGTTTCACCTATCAGCGACCGGCAGAGGGGCGCCCCGCCGTGGACTTCGAGCTGACCGAGGACCAGGAGACGATCCGCAAGGCCGTGGCCGGTCTCCTGCGTGACTTCGACGACCGGTACTGGATGGAGAAGGACCGCGACCATGCCTTCCCCGCGGAGTTCTACGACGCCGTGGCCCGGGGCGGCTGGCTCGGCATCACCATCCCCGAGGGGTACGGCGGCCACGGCCTCGGCATCACCGAGGCCACCCTGCTGCTGGAGGAGGTGGCCCGGTCGGGGGGCGGGATGAACGCCGCCAGCGCCATCCACCTCTCCATCTTCGGCATGCATCCGGTCGTGGTGCACGGCTCGGAGGAGCTCAAGCGCCGCACCCTGCCCCGCGTCGCCGACGGGGACCTGCACGTCTGCTTCGGGGTGACCGAGCCCGGCGCCGGGCTGGACACGGCGAGCATCACGACGTACGCCCGGCGCGACGGCGACCACTACGTCGTCAGCGGCCGGAAGGTGTGGATCTCCAAGGCGGTGGAGTCGGAGAAGATCCTGCTGCTGACCCGCACCGCGCGGCGCGAGGAGGTGGCGAAGCCGACGGACGGCATGACGCTGTTCCTCACCGACCTCGACCGCGACCACGTCGACATCCGTCCGATCCCGAAGATGGGCCGCAACGCCGTCACCTCCAACGAGCTGTTCATCGACGAACTGCGGGTGCCCGTGGCGGACCGGGTGGGCGAGGAGGGCCAGGGGTTCCGCCACCTGCTGGACGGCCTCAACCCGGAGCGGATGCTGATCGCCGCCGAGGCGCTGGGCATCGGCCGGGTGGCGCTGGAGCGGGCGGTGTCCTACGGCCGCGAGCGCGAGGTGTTCGGCCGGCCCATCGGCATGAACCAGGGCATCCAGTTCCCGCTGGCCGACTCGCTCGCCCGGCTCGACGCGGCGGAGCTGGTGCTGCGCAAGGCGACCTGGCTGTACGACCGGGGGCGGCCCTGCGGGCGGGAGGCGAACACCGCCAAGTACCTGTGCGCCGACGCCGGGTTCACCGCCGCCGACCGCGCCCTGCAGACACACGGCGGGATGGGCTACTCCGAGGAGTATCCCGTGGCCCGCTTCTTCCGCGAGGCCCGGCTGATGCGGATCGCACCGGTCAGCCAGGAGATGGTCCTCAACTTCCTGGGCAGCCACGTACTGGGCCTCCCCCGCAGCTACTGAAACCGCCGGTTGCGCAACTCAAGGAGTCAGCCATGACCGACCGAACGGGACTGTTCGACCTCACGGGGCGCTCCGCGCTGGTGACCGGGGCGGCCGGCGGCATCGGAGCCGCGGTGGCGCAGGCGCTGGCCCGCGCCGGGGCCGCGGTGCTCGTCACCGACGTGGACGGCGACGCGGCGGCAGCGGTCGCCCGGAAGCTGACCGGCGCCGGGCTGCGCGCCGCGGACGCCGTGCTCGACGTGACCGACCGCGGCGCCGCCGACGCCGCGGCGGCGCGCGCCGCCGCACTGACCGGCGGCACCCTGCACATCCTGGTCAACAACGCCGGCGTCACCGCACCCGCCATGTTCGACAAGCTCACCGAGGACTCCGTCCGGCGGCTGGTCGACATCCATCTGCTGGGCGCCTTCCACTGCACGCAGGCGGCGCTGCCGCATCTGGCGACGGACGGCACCGGACGCGTCCTGAACGTCACCTCCTCGGCGGGCCTGACCGGCACCCTCGGCCAGGTGAACTACTCGGCGGCCAAGGCCGGCGTCATCGGCCTCACCAAGTCGCTCGCCCGGGAGCTGGCCCGCAGCCGCATCCTCGTCAACGCCCTGGCGCCGCTGGCCGCCACCTCGATGACGCAGACCATCCGCACCGACCCCAAGTTCGCGCAGCGCATGCTCGCCCGCATCCCGCTCGGCAGATGGGCCGAGCCCGACGAGGTCGCGGGCGCCTTCGTGTTCCTCGCCTCGGACGCGGCCTCCTTCGTCACCGGTCAGGTCCTGCCGGTGGACGGGGGCCTGGTCATGTGACGGCGGCCCCGGCGTGACCGGGCGGCGGCCGGGTGACAGCTCCCGTCCGGGCTGTGTTGAATGGTCCGGCCGGGGCTCTCTCCCCGCTCCGGCCGAACAGGACGCCCGACGAGAGGCCCGCACCGTGTCCAGCGCCGCCGAACCGACCCCGCCCGCGCCCCGCTTCGAGGCGCTCACCGTGCCGAAGGCGTCGGACGTGCTGGCGGCCGAGGTGCGTGAGCGCATCCTGTCCGGGGAGTTCGAGGAGGGCACCGCACTGCCCCCGGAACGCCAGCTGGTCGAGCAGACCGGACTGAGCCGTGCGACGGTACGGGAGGCACTGCGCGTCCTGGAGGTGGAGCGGCTGGTGGAGATCCGGCCGGGGCGCGGCGGCGGGGCGTTCGTGCACCGGCCGGGACGCGAGTCGCTCGCCAGCACGGTGCGGCTGGTGATCAGGGGGCAGCGGCTCCGGCTGGAGGCGCTGCACGAGACCCGCGAGGCGATCGAACCGGCCTGCGCGGCGCTGGCCGCGCGGCGGCGCACCGAGGCGGACCTCCGGGAACTGGACATCGCACACGCCGACCTGGTGGGCGCCGGGGACGACCACTCCCGCTTCCTGCGCGCCAACATCCAGTGGCACAACGCCGTCGCCAAGGCGGGCGACAACGAACTGCTCATCGGCTTCCTGGCCGCCCTGTCCCAGTCCATCCACGCCTCCACCGACCTGGCCCGGTTCACCGACCCCGACCTGCGCCGGCTGACCGCCCGCGCCCACACCCGGATCACCGAGGCGATCCGGGCCCAGGACCCCGAGGCGGCGCACCGGCGCATGAGCCGGCACGTGTGCGGCTTCGCGCGAGCCGCCGCGGAAGTGGACGGGCGTGAACTGGTGGACCTGCCCGCGACCGACGGCTGAGGACGGTCCGGTGGACGGCCGGACCGGCGCACGCTCTGCCGAGAATGATGTTCTCATTTTTCAGCAACTACATTGACAGTTTCGGTCTGACCATACATATCATCGCCGCATGAGCGACGTGAGCCCCGCGCTGACCGTGGCCGCCGACGGCGACATCCGCGTCGTCACACTGAACCGTCCCGACCGGCTCAACGGTGTCTCCGAGGAGCTGCACCGCCGCCTCAGCGAGGTGTGGCGGGAGCTGGCGGACGATCCCAAGGCCCGGGCGGTCGTCCTGACCGGCGCGGGACGGGCGTTCAGCGCCGGCGGCGACTTCGACCACCTGGTCCGCCACCACCAGGACCCGGAGCTGCGGGAGCGGTCGATCCGCCTGGACCGCGTCATCCAGACGGAGATGATCCGCTTCCCGCTGCCGGTGATCGCGGCGGTCAACGGCCCCGCCGTGGGCCTCGGCTGCAGCCTGGCGCTCGGCTGCGACCTGGTGCTGATGGCCGAGGACGCCTACCTCGCCGATCCTCATGTGTCGGTCGGGCTGGTGGCGGGTGACGGTGGGGTCACCCTGTGGCCGCTGCTGACCAGCCTGCTGCGGGTCAAGGAGTACCTGTTCACCGGGGACCGCATCCCCGCGGCCACCGCCGTCGGACTGGGACTGGCCAACCGCACGGTCCCGCCCGGGGAGTTGATGGCCGAGGCGCTCGCGCTGGCCCACCGGCTCGCCGCCCAGCCCGCGGAGGCGCTGCGGGCCACCAAGGCGGCGCTGGCGATGGTGGTGGAGCAGGTGTCGCGGGGCGGCATGGAGGCCGCGCTGCTCGCCGAGCGGTCCACGATGACCAGCCCCGACCACATCCGAGTCGTCGGCGAGCTGGCCGCCCGGACGCACCGCCGGCCGGCCGCCTCCGGAAAGGACTGAGTGTGCAACCGGAAGAGTTCACCCTGGTCCGCGACGCCCTGCGCACATGCGCGACCCGGCACCGCGTCGACACCGCCGACGCCGACGGACCGGATGCCCGGGCCGCCGCCCGCCGGGCGCTGGACCAGCTGGGCCTGGCGGAACTGCGCCGGTCCGCCCCGCCGGCCGCGACGGCGCAGGAGTGCGCGCTGCTCGCCGAGGACCACGGCGCACAGCCGCTGACCACCTCCCTGCTCGGCACCGCCCTGCTCGCCCCGGAGCTGCTGCGTCTCCTCGACGCCCCGGACTCGGCGACCCGCCCGGCCCTCGCTCTCGCCGCCGACCTGCGCTTCCCCGGCGCCCACCCGCACGCGCTCGTCGCCTGGGACTGCGACGGGGCCGACAGCGCGCTGTGGGTGGCGGCCGACGGAGCCGTACGGCGGGTCGGCCTCGGCCGGCCCGTGCCGACCGCCGATCCGCTGCGGGACGTGCGCACGGTCCCCGACGACGACGGCACGTTCCTCGGCCGGCTCGACCCCGACGCCCTGCGGCGCTGGCAGGCCCACGCGCTGGTGATGGTCGCCGCCGAACTGACCGGTGCCGCCACCGCGTTCCTGGAGCTGAGCACCGACTACGCCCGCGACCGCCGCCAGTACGGACGTCCGATCGGCTCCTTCCAGGCCGTGCAGCACCTGCTCGCCGACGCACTGGTGCTGGCCGAGGGGTGCGCCAGTGCCACCCGGTACGCCGCCTGGTGCCTGGACCACGAACCGCCCGACCGCGCGCTGACCGCGGCCCGGATCGCCAAGGCCGAGGTGAACACCTCGGCGGTGGAGGCGGTGTACGCGGGCATGCAGGTGTTCGGCGGCATCGCCCAGACCTGGGAACACGTGGCCCACCTGTACCTGCGCCGGGTGCTCATGGGCGCCCGGCTGCTGGCCACCACGGCCGACCTGCTGCCGCTCCTGGCCGACGACGTCGCCCCGGCACCCGCCGGGGTGCCCCTGGCGGCCGTGGCGGCCGAGGAGGAGGCGGCGTCATGAGCACCCCCCCACTGGACTTCGGCAACCCTGCCGACCTGGAGCGCCTGCGCCGGGAGCTGCGTACCTGGCTGGCCGCGAACCCGCTGCCGGCCCGCGCCCCGGACGAGCCGTACCCGGTCTTCCTGCACCGCTGGCACCGCATGCTGCACGCCGGCGGCTGGGTCGGCCTCGACGTGCCCGGCGAGTACGGCGGTCGCGGCCTGACCGCCCTGCACCAGGTCGCCGTCAGCGACGAGCTGGGAGCCCGGGGCGCGCCCGGCGTCCCCCGGATCGGCTATCTCGCGCACGCCCTGCGGGAGTTCGGCTCCGAGGAGCAGTGCCGGCGGCTGCTGCCCCGGATGCTGGCCGGTGACGATCTGTGGTGCCAGGGCTTCAGCGAGCCGGGCGCCGGCTCGGACCTGGCGGGCATGAGCACCCGCGCCGACCGGGGACCGGACGGCCGGTACACCGTCAACGGGCACAAACTGTGGACCAGTTACGCCCAGCACTCCCAGCTGTGCCTGCTGCTGGCCCGCACCGACCCCGAGGGCCCCCCGCACGCCTCGCTCTCGGCGTTCGTGCTGCCGCTGGACCGGCCCGGGGTGACGGTCCGGCCGTTGCGGGCGGCCAACGGCGACGACGAGTTCTGCGAACTGTTCCTCGACGACGTGTCCCTGGAGGAGGCCGACCGGATCGGCGCCGAGGGGGACGGGTGGGCGCTGGCGATGACGACCGTGGCCTATGAGCGCAACGCCCTGGACACCGGGCACCTGTCGACGTACGGACTGCTCGTGGAGCGGCTGCGCCGCCGGGCGCGTCAGGACCGGGACAGCCTGCCCGACGGACTGCTGCGCGACATCGGCCGCTGTGTCACCGACTACGGGGTACTGGTCGCCCATGCCCGCCGCCGCACCGCCGAGCGGCTGGCCGAACGGAGCGCGGGGCCGGAGTCGTCGGTGGACAAACTGCTGATGACCCGTGTCGAACAACGGCTGTACGAGACCGCGCTGAAGGTGTTCCCCGAGCAGGTGTACGGGGAGCCCGGTGAGATCCTCGGCGCCTATCTGTACTCCAGGGCCGCCTCCGTCTACGGCGGTACGTCACAGATCCAGCGGAACATCATCGCCAAACGGCTGCTGCGCCTGCCGGACGGCGACCGTGGCTGAACGGAGTCCCGTCATGCGGCACGAACTGGAACACCGCTCCATCCCGAACGTGATCAGAGCCGCCGCCCGGCGCCACGGCGACGCGACGGCCCTCGTCGAGGGCGAGCGGCGGATCGGTTTTCGCGAACTGGAGGAGCTGATGCTGCGGGCCGTGGCGGCGGCGCGGGCGCTGGGCATCGGGCCGGGCGACCGGGTCGGGCTGTGCGCGCCGAACTCGGCCGAGTGGATCGTGGCCGCGCTGGGCATCCAGGGCGCCGGCGGCATCCTGGTCCCGCTCAACACCCGGTTCAAGGCGGGCGAACTCTCCTACATCCTGCGCCGGTCCGGCGCGAAGGCGCTGTTCGCCGCCGCGTCCTTCCTCGGCACGGACTACACCGCCGAGCTGAGGCGGACCGACCCGGAGCTGCCCGCGCTGGCCACCACCGTGTCCCTGCTCGGCCCGCGCGGCGCGGCCGACCTGGCGTGGGAGGAGTTCCTGCGCCTGGGCACCGTCTCCCGGGCGGCGCACGAGGCCGTCGACCGGCTCGCCCCGGACGACATCAGCGACGTGATGTTCACCTCCGGCACCACCGGCCACCCCAAGGGCGTCGTCCTCACCCACGGGCAGTCGCTCAGGGCCTACGGCTGGATGTCGTCGGAGTACGGCTTCCGCGCCTCGGACAGTTTCCTGGTCGTCCCGCCGTTCTTCCACTGCTTCGGCTACAAGGCGGGGTGGCTCGCCTCGTTCCTGCACGGTGTGACGGTGATCCCGATGGCCGTGTTCGACGCGGGCCGGGCACTGGAGCTGATCGAACGGGAGCGGGTCGGCATCCTGCTGGGTCCGCCGACCGTCTTCCACGACCTGCTGCACCACCCCACCCGCCCGGGCCGCGACCTGTCGTCGCTGCGGGTGTCCATGACGGGCGGCTCGACGATCCCCGAGTCCCTGATCCACGCCATGAAGAAGGACCTGTCCTTCGACATCGTGCTGAGCGCCTACGGACTGACCGAGGCATCTGCGCTGGTCACCACCACCCGCGTCGGCGACACGGAGCAGACGGTGGCCCGCACCACCGGGCGGCCCGTCCCCGGCGTCGAGGTCCGGCTCACCGACACCTCGGGGAAGGACACGCCGCCCGGCGAGGACGGGGAGATCCGGGTGCGCGGCTACAACGTCACCCGGGGCTACTGGGACGACCCCGACGAGACCGCCGCGGCCATCGACACCGACGGCTGGCTGCGCACCGGGGACATCGGCCACCTCGACGGGGCGGGCAACCTGGTGATCGTCGACCGGAAGAAGGAGATGTACATCGTCGGCGGCTTCAACGCCTACCCGGCGGAGATCGAGAAGCTGCTGCTGGAGTGCGAGGACATCGCGCAGGCGGCGGTCATCGGCGTGCCCGACGAGCGGCTGGGCGAGGTGGGCTGCGCCTTCGTCGTCCCGGCGCCGGACGCCCGTCCCACCGAGGACGGCGTGCGGGCGTGGGCGCGGGACCACATGGCCAACTTCAAGGTGCCCCGCCATGTCCGGATCGTGGACGCGCTGCCGCGCAACGCGAGCATGAAGGTGCTCAAGGACGACCTGCGCGCCCGCTACGGCAAGGGCGGTGAGCGCTGATGGAGGGTCCGCTGTCCGGGGTCACGGTGGTGGCGCTGGAACAGGCCGTGTCGGCACCGATGTGCACCCGCGCCCTCGGCGACTTCGGCGCCCGGGTGATCAAGGTGGAGAACCCCCGGGGCGGTGACTTCGCCCGGCACTACGACGACGTGGTCGGTGGTCTGGGCGCCCACTTCGTGTGGGCGAACCGGGGCAAGGAGTCGGTCGCCCTGGACCTGAAGTCCGAGGCCGGCCTCGCCGTGCTGCACCGGCTGCTGGACCGCGCCGACGTGCTGGTCTCCAACCTCACCCCCGGCACCACCGCCAAGCTGGGCCTGGCCCCCGCCGACCTGGCGGTGCGGCACCCGGACGTGATCGCCGCGGAGATCGACGGGTACGGTCCCGGCGGCCCCCTGTCCCACAAGCGCGCCTACGACCTGCTCGTGCAGGCCGAGTCCGGGGCGTGTGCGGTGACCGGGCGGCCGGGGGCGCCCGCCAAACCGGGCCCGCCGGTGGCCGACGTGGGCAGCGGTCTGTACGCGGCGCTGTCCGTGGTGGCCCTGCTGCACGGCAGGGGACGGGGACGTCCGGTCGCGCCCGTCGCGGTGAGCATGTTCGACACGATGACCGAGCTGATGGGCTACCCGCTGACCTACACCCGGCACTCCGGCGTCGAACAGCAGCCGCTCGGCATGGGTTCCCCCGCGGTCGCCCCGTACGGCGCGCACCGCACCGCCGACGGGCAGACGGTGGTGCTGGGCACCACCAACGACCGCGAGTGGCAGCGGCTGGCACGGGAACTGCTGGGCCGGCCGGACCTGGCGGACGACGGACGGTTCGCGACCAACGCGGGACGGGTGGCCCACCGGGCCGTCCTGGACGCCGAGATCACCGCCTGGTGCGCCCGGCACGACCTGGCCGACGTCCAGCAGCGCGCGGACGCCGCCGGGATCGGCAACTCCCGTTTCAACACCCAGGCCGACGTCCTGGCCCATCCGCACCTGACGGCCCGCGACCGCTGGCGGCAGATCGACACCCCGGCCGGGCCGGTGCCCGCGCTGCTGCCGCCGCCGGTCGTCGCGGGGTACGAGCCGCCGATGGGGGCGGTGCCCGCGCTGGGCGAGCACACCGACGCCGTGCTCGGCGAACTCGGCCTCACCGACGCCGAGATCGCGGCGCTGCGCGAGCAGGGAGCCGTACGGTGACCGTGCTGCGCACCGACGACGCCGACGGCGTACGGACCCTGACCCTGAACCGGCCGCACCGCAAGAACGCCATCGACGCCGAGCTGTGGGACGCCCTGCGCGCGGCCCTGGAGGCGGCCGGGCGGGACCGGGGCGTGCGCGCGCTGGTCCTCACCGGCGCGGGGGACGCCTTCTGCTCGGGCGCCGACATCTCCCAGGGACTCAGCGCCGTCCACCCGGTGTACCGCATGCGCACGCTGACCGAGGTGACGCTGCTGCTGCACGAGCTGCCCGTGCCGACGGTCGCCAAGGTGACGGGGGTGGCGGTGGGCGCGGGCTGGAACCTGGCGCTGGGCTGCGACCTGGTCGTGGCGACGCCGCGGGCCCGGTTCTCGCAGATCTTCACCCGGCGGGGCCTGTCCCCCGACTGCGGCGGCTCCTGGCTGCTGCCCCGGCTCGTCGGCCTCCAGCAGGCCAAACGGCTCGCGCTGCTGGCCGAGACGATCGACGCCGAGCAGGCGCGGGCGCTGGGCCTGGTGACCTGGGTGGTGGCCGAGGACGAGGCGGACGCCTTCGTCGACGGTCTCACCGCGCGCCTGGTGGCCGGCGCCCCGGTCGCGCTCGCGCAGACCAAGGCGCTGCTCGACGAGGGTGCCACGGCCACCCTGCGCGAGGCACTGGCCGGAGAGGCCCGCGCCCAGGCGGCCAACTTCGCCACCGCCGACGTTCGAGAGGCGTACGCGGCGTTCGCCGACGGACGCGAGGCCCACTTCACCGGCGCGTGGGCCGTGCCCGGCACCGGCGCCGGACGACGGAAGGACGAGGAGTGAACCGGGAAGCGGTGATCGTCGGGGCGGTCCGTACCGCCGTCGGCAAGCGGGGCGGTGGCCTGTCCGGCGTCCATCCCGCGGACCTGTCCGCGGCCGTGCTCGGCGCCCTGGCCGAGCGGACCGGGATCGACCCGGAGGTGGTCGACGACGTCATCTGGGGCTGTGTGTCCCAGATCGGCGACCAGTCGAGCAACATCGGCCGGTACGCGGTGCTGGCGGCGGGCTGGCCGGAGAGCGTGCCGGGGACGACGGTCAACCGGGCGTGCGGATCGAGCCAGCAGGCCCTCGACTTCGCCGTGCAGGCGGTCCTGTCGGGCCAGCAGGACGTGGTCGTGGCCGGCGGTGTGGAGGTGATGAGCCGGGTGCCGCTCGGCGCTGCGAAGGCGGACGGGATGCCGTACGGCCCCCAGGTCCTCGACCGCTACCAGGGATTCGCCTTCAACCAGGGGGTCTCGGCGGAGCGGATCGCGCGCAAGTGGGGGCTGAACCGGGAGCGGGTCGACGCGTACGCGGCGCTCTCGCACGAACGGGCGGCGGCGGCGCAGGACGCGGGGGCGTTCACGGCCCAGATCGTGCCGGTGGCGGGGGTCGACGCCGACGAGGGCGTCCGCCGCGGCACCAGCGTGGCGAGCCTCGCCAGGCTCAAGCCGTCCTTCCAGGAGGACGGGGTGATCCACGCGGGCAACGCCTCGCAGATCTCCGACGGCGCGGCGGCCCTGCTGGTCACGACCGCGCAGAAGGCCCGCGCGCTGGGGCTGGCGCCGCTGGTCCGCTACCGGGCCGGCGCGGTCGTCGGCTCCGATCCGGTGCTGATGCTGACCGGGCCGATCCCGGCCACCGAGAGGGTGTTGCGCAGGGCGGGGCTCGGGCTCGGGGAGATCGGGGTCTTCGAGGTCAACGAGGCGTTCGCGCCCGTCCCGCTGGCCTGGCTCGCCGAGACCGGCGCCGACCCCGAGCGGCTCAACCCGCTCGGCGGAGCCATCGCCCTGGGCCATCCGCTGGGCGGTTCGGGAGCGGTCCTGATGACCCGCATGATCCACCACATGCGCGCGCACGGCCTGCGCTACGGCCTGCAGACCATGTGCGAGGGCGGCGGCACCGCCAACGCCACCGTCGTCGAACTCGCGGACTGAGCGGGGAAGTCACCGTGCGCAGAGACGTCTTCACCGCCGACCACGAGGATTTCCGGGAGCTGGTCCGGGACGTCGTGGCCAAGGAAGTGGTCCCCCACTACACCGAGTGGGAGAAGGCCGGGCGGCTGCCCCGCTCCTTCTTCGAGCGGCTCGGCTCGCTGGGCCTGCTCGGCATGGCGGTCCCCGAGGAGTACGGCGGCGGCGGACAGCCCGACTACCGCTACAACGTGGTCCTCCAGGAGGAGGCGGCCCGCGCCCTGGTCACCCTGGGCACGGTCCGCACCCAGCTCGACGTGGTCCTGCCGTACTTCCTGGCCTACGCCGACCGCGAGCAGCGGGCCCGCTGGTTCCCCGGGCTGGCCGCCGGGCGGCTGCTGAGCGCCGTCGCGATGACCGAACCCGGCACGGGCTCCGACCTCGCGGGCATCCGGACGAGCGCCGTCCGGGACGGCGACACCTATGTCCTCAACGGCGCGAAGACCTTCATCACCGGCGGACTGCTGGCCGACCTGGTCATCGTGGTGGCACGCACCGCGCACGATCCCGATGACCGGCGGGCGGGGCTGACGCTGCTGGTGGTGGAGGACGGCATGCCCGGGTTCAGCCGCGGCCGGGTGCTGGACAAGATGGGCATCAAGGCGCAGGACACGGTGGAGCTGGCCTTCGCCGACGTACGGGTGCCGGTCGCCAACCGGCTCGGCGAGGAGGGCCGGGCCTTCGCCTACCTCGGGCACAACCTGCCGCAGGAGCGGATGACGGTCGCGGTCGGCTCGGTGGCGCAGGCCCGTGCGGCGCTGGAGGCGACCCTCGCCCACGTGAAGGAACGCGAGGCGTTCGGCAGCACGGTCGCGTCCTTCCAGAACACCAAGTTCGAGCTGGCCGCCGTGGCCGCCGAGGTGGAGGCCGCGCAGGCGATGCTCGACCGGGCCGTGCTCGAACTGGTCGACGGCCGGCTCTCCGGCGCCGACGCCGCCAAGGTCAAGCTGTTCTGCACCGAGGCGCAGGCCCGCGCCGTCGACCGGTGCCTGCAACTGTTCGGCGGACACGGCTACCTGCTGGAGCACCCGATCGCCCGGCTGTACGCGGACGCGCGCATCACCCGCATCTACGCCGGGACCAGCGAGGTCATGAAGGTCATCATCGCCAAGTCCCTGGGGTTGTGAGACATGGAGGACTTCTCGGCCCTGCCGGGCACGGCGCTCGTCGCGGGCGGCACCGGCGGCATCGGCGCGGCGATCGTCCGCACCCTCGCGGCCCGCGGCAGTGACGTCGCGTTCACCTACCGCAGCAGCGCGGAGGCCGCCCGGGCGCTCGCCGACGAGGTGGCGGACGGCGGACGCCGGGTGGCGGCCGTCCGGCTCGACCTGACCGACGAGGACGCCACCGGCCAGGCGGTACGCGAGGCCGCGGCGGACTTCGGTGGCCTGCACACTCTGGTCTACGCGGCGGGACCGCATGTGCCGATGACGCATCTGAGCAAGGTCACCCCGGGTCAGTACCGCACCCAGCTGGAGGCCGACGCGGTGGCGTTCTTCAACCTCGTGCACCCCGCGCTGCCGCTGCTGCGGGTCAGCCGGGGCAGCGCCGTCGCCGTGACGACGGTCGCCACCCGGCGTTTCCCGGTCCGCGACGGACTGTCCTCGGGCGCGAAGGGCGCCGTGGAGGCGGTGGCCCGGGCGCTGGCCGCCGAGGAGGGACGGTACGGCGTCCGCGTCAACTGCGTCGCCCCCGGCATGCTGACGGACGGCATCGCGGGACGGCTGGTCGACTCCGGCGAACTGGACGAGCGGGCCCTGGCCGTCACCCGGCGCAACATTCCGCTGCGCCGGTTCGGGCGGGCCCAGGACATCGCGGAGGCGGTGGCGTTCCTCGCCTCCGGCCGGGCGGGGTTCATCACCGGACAGGCGCTGGGCGTCGACGGGGGATACAGCGTGTGAGGGCGCCGGACTCCCGGCCGGGCGCCTGGACGTCCGTCCCCCCGGTCCACTCGCGGCAGAGGGCGCACACCACGCCGAGTCCGCCAGGTCCCAGTGCTCACCGCGCGTCCCCTGCGGGACGCCCTACCGCGGACCGGACCGTTGAGGTCGTCCCGGACTTCGGCCCTGTCCGGCACCGGCCGCTACCGCTCGCCGTGACGCGGTCCTACGGACGGCGTCACGGTCGGGGCCGCACCAGCCCGCTCTGGTAGGCGACGACCACGAGCTGCGCGCGGTCACGCGCGTGCAGTTTCGCCATCGACCGGGCGATGTGGCTGCGTACGGTGAAGGGACTGAGCACCAGTCGATCGGCGATTTCCGTGTTGGACGCGCCGTGCGCGGCCAGCGCCACGACCTCGCGTTCCCGCTCGGTCAGGACGTTGTCGACATCCGGCGTGACCGTACCGTCGTCGTCGGGGGTGGCCAGAAAGCGTGCGACCAGGGCGCGGGTCGCGCCGGGGGACAGCAGCGCCTCACCGGCCGCCACGGTGCGGATGCCGGACAGCAGCGCGTCCGGGCTGCTGTCCTTGCCGAGGAAACCGCTGGCACCGGCCCGCAACGCCCTGGCCACGTTCTCGTCGTTCTCGAAGGTGGTCAGCACCAGGAC
>NZ_JBQOUX010000102.1:0-27461 GCF_052216785.1 Streptomyces sp. JW3
GCATCGGGCGGATGCCCGATGCCGGGACATGCGCCCAACTTCCTTTGTCAGAAGCATTGACGGGGCGGCACCCCCCTCCTAACTTCAACGCGTCGTACTTCGTACGTCATATATGAGACGCGATACGCGAGATCCGAGAGGCGCACATGACCTCTGTGCCCATGCCGATCCCCTCCCGCACGCAGTACGTGCTCCAGGAGATCAAACGCCGCATCCTCACTGGCCGGCTGACGCCGGGTCAGGCCCTGGTGGAGACCGAACTCGCCGCACAGTTCGGGGTGTCCAAGACCCCGGTGCGCGAGGCGCTCAAGACCCTGGCCGGCACCGGACTGGTCGTGAACAGCCAGTACAAGGGCGTCACGGTGCGCATGGTGGACGCGGACATGGCACGCGAGGTCTACGACGTGCGGCTGCTCCTGGAGCCGGAGGCACTCAAGCGGGCCGTGCGCCGCGGCGCCTCCCTGGACGCCGCCCGGGACGCGCTGACCCGCGCCGAACGGGCCACCGACACCGCCGAACGGTCACTGGCCAACCGGGAGTTCCACCGCGCCCTCTACCTGCCCTGCGGCAACCCGCTGCTCGGCCGGATGCTCGACGAGGTCCGCGACCAGGCGGCCCTGGTCTCCGCCGTCGCCTGGGCCGCCGACCCGTCCTGGGAGCGGGAGGCCGGCGAGCACCAGCGGATCCTGCGGCTCGCCCTGGACGGCGACGCGGACGGTGCCGCCCGCGCCCTGCACGCGCACATCGCGTCCTTCGTCGAGCGGGCGTTCCCCGACGCCGCCAACCAGGAAGGCCAGGAATGAGCAGCGAGACGTTCGAGACCCAGCGGGCGGCCCTGGCCGACGTGGTCGCGATCCCGGTGACCCCGTTCGCCGCGGACGGCTCCGTCGACCCCGCCACGTACCGGGCCCTGCTGCGTCGCCTGCTGGACGCCGGCATCACCACCCTCACCCCGAACGGCAACACCGGCGAGTTCTACGCCCTCACCCCCGCCGAGCGCCGCCAGGTCACCGAGCTGACCGTCGAGGAGTCCGGTGGCCGGGCCGACATCCTGGTCGGCGTCGGCCACGACGTGCCGACCGCCGTCGCCTCCGCCCGGCACGCCCGCGACCTGGGCGTCACGATGGTGATGGTGCACCAGCCCGTGCACCCCTACGTCTCCCAGGCCGGCTGGGTCGACTACCACCGCGCGGTCGCCGAGGCCGTCCCCGAGCTGGGCGTCGTCCCCTACGTCCGCAACCCGCAGCTGGCCGGGGCGCGGCTGGCCGAGCTGGCCGACAGCTGCCCGAACGTGGTCGGCGTGAAGTACGCGGTGCCGGACGCGGCCAAGTTCGCCGCCTTCGCCCGGGACGCGGGCCTGGAGCGGTTCGTGTGGGTGGCGGGGCTGGCCGAGCCGTACGCCCCCTCCTACTTCTCGGCCGGCGCCACCGGCTTCACCTCCGGACTGGTCAACGTCGCCCCGGCGGTCTCCCGGAACATGATCGAGGCGCTGCGGGCGGGCGACTACCCGGCCGCCATGAAGGTCTGGGAGCAGATCCGCCGCTTCGAGGAGCTGCGCGCCGCCAACGGCTCCGCCAACAACGTCACCGTGGTCAAGGAGGCCCTCGCCTCGCTCGGCCTGTGCCGCCGCGAGGTCCGCCCGCCCAGCCGCCCGTTGCCCCAGGGCGAGCGCGCCGAGGTCGCCGAGATCGCCGCCGGATGGTCGATATGAAGACACCGGAGCAGCTCAGAAGCCACCAGTGGTACGGCACCGAGGGCCTGCGCACCTTCAGCCACCGGGCCCGCACCCGCCAGCTCGGCTACCTGCCCGAGGAGCACCTCGGCAAGCCGGTCATCGCCATCCTCAACACCTGGTCCGACATCAACCCCTGCCACGTCCACCTGCGCGACCGCGCGCAGGCGGTGAAGCGGGGCGTGTGGCAGGCGGGCGGCTTCCCGCTGGAGTTCCCGGTCGCCACGCTCAGCGAGACCTTCCAGAAGCCGACCCCGATGCTCTACCGCAACCTGCTCGCGATGGAGACCGAGGAACTGCTGCGCTCCTACCCGGTGGACGGGGCGGTCCTGATGGGCGGCTGCGACAAGTCGACGCCCGCGCTGCTGATGGGCGCCGCCTCCGTCGACCTGCCGGCCGTGTTCGTACCGGCCGGGCCGATGCTCCCCGGGCACTGGCGGGGCGAGACCCTCGGCAGCGGCACCGACATGTGGAAGTACTGGGACGACAAGCGGGCCGGCCTGATCGGCGACTGCGAGATGCAGGAACTGGAGAGCGGCCTGGCCCGCTCGCCGGGCCACTGCATGACGATGGGCACCGCCTCCACGCTGACCGCCGCCGCCGAGGCGCTCGGCGTCACCGTGCCGGGTGCCTCCAGCATCCCGGCCGTCGACTCCGGACACGACCGGATGGCCGCCGCGGCCGGGCTGCGCATCGTCGAACTGGTGCGCAAGGACCGCAAGCTCAGCGACATCCTCACCGCGGACGCCTTCGAGGACGCCGTCACCACCGTGCTCGGCCTCGGCGGCTCCACCAACGCGGTGATCCACCTGATCGCGATGGCCGGCCGCGCGGGGGTCACCCTCACCCTCGACGACTTCGACCGCGTCGCCCGCACCGTCCCGGTGCTGGCCAACGTCCGCCCCGGCGGACAGACGTACCTGATGGAGGACTTCCACTTCGCCGGCGGCCTGCCCGGCTTCCTCTCCCGCATCCCCGACCTGCTCCACCTGGACCGCCCCACGGTCTGTCACGACACGCTGCGCGAGCAGCTGGCCGGCGCCCAGGTGCACCACGACGACGTCATCCGGCCCCGCGACAACCCGGTCGCGAGCGAGGGCGGGGTCGCGGTGCTGCGCGGCAACCTCTGCCCGGACGGCGCCGTCATCAAGCACATCGCCGCCGAACCGCACCTGCTCCAGCACACCGGCACCGCCGTCGTCTTCGACGACTACAAGACCATGCAGCGCACCATCAACGACCCGGCGCTGAACATCACCGCCGACAGTGTGCTGGTGCTGCGGGGTTCCGGTCCCAAGGGCGGCCCGGGGATGCCCGAGTACGGCATGCTGCCGATCCCCGACCACCTGCTCAAGCAGGGGGTGCGGGACATGGTGCGGATCTCCGACGCCCGGATGAGCGGCACCAGTTACGGCGCCTGCGTGCTGCACGTCGCGCCCGAGTCGCACGTCGGCGGCCCGCTCGCGCTGGTCCGCACCGGCGACAGCATCACCCTCGACGTCGCGGCCCGCCGCCTCCAGCTCAACGTCGACGACGCGGAACTGGCCCGCCGCCGGGTGGACTGGACGCCGCCCCCGGCCCGCTACGAACGCGGCTACGGCGCGCTCTACAACGAACAGATCACCCAGGCCGACACCGGCTGCGACTTCGAGTTCCTGGCCCGTCCGGGCAAGGTGCAGGACCCGTACGCGGGCTGACCCCCCCGGTCGGCGGAAAGGCCGACGCACACCCCTGTCCATGCAGAAAGCGCTTCCTGTACGCACCACGCACACGTACGCACACGTACCAGAACGGAGAACAGTCATGGCCCAAGCCGCAGCCGTGGCGAAACCGCCCGCGCCACCGAGGCGGCGCCGTGCCTCCGCCACCCCGCGCAGGCTGCCGTACCTGCTGATCGCCCCGGCGGGTCTGCTGATGCTGGGTTTCATCGCCTACCCGGTCATCAGCGTCTTCTACTACAGCCTCCAGGAGTACAACCCGACCAAGCCGTGGCGGAACGGCTACGCGGGCTTCGACAACTTCGTCAAGATCTTCACCGACGACCCGGCCTTCTGGGACACCCTCGTCTTCAGCGCCAAGTGGGTCTTCGTCGAGGTCGGCCTGCAACTGCTCTTCGGACTCGCGCTCGCCCTGATCGTCAACCAGACCTTCGTCGGCCGGGCCCTGGGCCGCGCCCTGGTCTTCTCCCCGTGGGCCGTCTCCGGCGTGCTGACGTCCGCGATCTGGGTGCTGCTCTACAACTCCCAGACCGGCATCACCCGCTACCTCGCCGACATGGGCATCGGCTCCTACGGCACGAGCTGGCTGTCGGACACCTCGACCGTCTTCCCGGCGGCGATCGTCGCCGACCTGTGGCGCGGCGTGCCCTTCTTCGCGATCCTCATCCTCGCCGACCTCCAGTCCGTCTCCAAGGACCTGTACGAGGCCGCCGAGGTGGACGGCGCCAGCCGGATCAAGCAGTTCTGGCACATCACGCTGCCGCACCTGAAGGACGCGATCATCCTGTCCACACTGCTGCGCGCGGTGTGGGAGTTCAACAACGTCGACCTGCTCTACACCCTGACCGGCGGCGGACCGGCCGGCGAGACCACCACCCTGCCGCTCTACATCGCCAACACCTCGGTCGACGCCCATGACTTCGGCTACGCGTCCGCCCTGACCACGGTCGCGTTCGTGATCCTGCTCTTCTGCTCCATGGTCTATCTGCGGCTGAGCAAGTTCGGAGGCGACAACAAGTGATCACCAAGGAGGCCACCGCGGCCGCCCCCGCCGCCGAGCGGGCCGCCCCCGCCCCGCCGCGCCCCGTGAAGAAGAACCGCCCCGCCTGGGACGAGATCCCGCGCTGGCAGATCTACCTCCCGCTCGGCGTCTACCTCGTCTTCACCCTCATCCCCTTCTACTGGATCCTGCTCTTCTCCCTGCGCCCGGCCGGCTCCACCTCGCTGGTGCCCTGGCCGATCACCTTCGAGCACTTCGAGAAGGTCTGGACCGAGCGCAGCTTCGGCACCTACTTCGGCAACAGCGTCCTGGTCGGCGTCGCCACCCTGGTGATGACCACGGTCGTCGCCCTGGCCGGCGGCTACGCCCTGGCCCGCTTCGACTTCAAGGTCAAACGGGTCTTCATGCTGGCGCTGCTCTGCTCCCAGTTCGTGCCGGGCGCGCTGCTCCTGGTCCCGCTGTTCGAGATCTTCGCCGAACTGAAGATGATCAACTCCCTGGGCAGCGTCATCATCGCCGAGACCGTCTTCCAGCTCCCGCTGTCGATGATCCTGATCAGCAACTTCATCAAGAACGTGCCGTACTCCCTGGAGGAGGCCGCCTGGGTGGACGGCTGCGGCCGGCTGCGGGCCTTCCGGATCGTCGTCCTGCCGCTGCTGCGCCCCGGCATCATCGCGGTCGGCTCGTTCGCCTTCGTGCACTCCTGGAACCACTTCCTGTTCGCCCTGATGTTCCTCAACAACCAGGGCAAGCAGACCATCCCGGTCGGCCTCAACACCCTGATGAGCGCGGACAGCGTCGACCTCGGCGCGCTCGCCGCCGGCGGCATCATCGCGGCCGTCCCGGTCGTGCTGGTCTTCGCCTTCATCCAGAAGTGGCTGATCACCGGCTTCAGCGCGGGGGCGGTGAAGGGGTGAGCGCGACCGTACTCGTCGTCCCCGTACCCGTCGTCCTCGCCGGTGCCCGCGGGCACGGCCGCTGGCACCTGGCCAACCTGCGCCGCCTGGAGCGGGCGGGCCGCATCCGGGTGGCCGGGCTGTGCGAGCTGACCCCGCTCACCGCGGAGGAGTACGGCGCCGAACCGCCCGTCCAGTCCGCCGACTTCGGCGACCTGCTGGACCGTACCGGCGCGCGGGTGGCCGTCGTCTGCACCCCGATCCCGACCCACACCGACCTGGCGCTGACCGCCGCCCGGCGGGGCGTGCACCTGCTGCTGGAGAAGCCGCCGGCCCCGTCGTTCGCCGAGTTCCGGCGGATGGCCGACGGGGTCGCCGAGGCGGGCGTGGCCTGCCAGATCGGCTTCCAGTCGCTGGGCTCGGACGCCGTGCCGGCGATCCGGGACCTGGTCGCCGAGGGCGCCGTCGGCGAGGTCACCGGCATCGGCGGGGCCGGTGCCTGGGTGCGCGACGAGGCGTACTTCCGCCGCTCGCCCTGGGCCGGGCGGCGCCGCCTGGACGACGGCACCGACGTGGTCGACGGGGCACTCACCAACCCCCTCGCGCACGCCGTCGCCACCGCCCTCGTGCTCGGCGGCGCCACCCGCGACCAGGACGTCGCCGCCGTGGAGACCGAACTGCACCGCGCCAACGACATCGAGGCCGACGACACCTCCTGCGTCCGGGTCACCGCCCCCACCGGCCTGCGGATCACCGTCGCCGCCACCCTGTGCGCCGAACGGGCCGCCGAACCGTACGTCCTGGTGCACGGCACCCGGGGCCGGATCACCTTCTGGTACAAGCAGGACCGGGTCCTGGTCCAGCGGGCCGGCCACGGCCCCGAGGAGTACGAGCACGGCCGCACCGACCTGCTGGAGAACCTCCTCGACCACCTGGCGCACGGCACCGGCCTACTGGTCGAGCCCGACGCCACCGGCGCCTTCATGCGGGTCGTGGAGGCGATCCGCCGGGCCCCCGACCCCAGGCCGCTGCCCGAGACGGCCTGGCAGCGGATCGCCGCCGAGGGCCGCCGGACGGTCCCCGGTGTCGACGCCCTGGTCGAGTCCGCCGCCGGCACCCTTTCCCTCTACTCCGAGCTGGGCGCCCCCTGGGCCGCCGAGGAGGTGAGCCACCGATGACCGGCACCGACGCCCCGGTCCTGCGCGTCGCCGGCCGCCCCGTGGCCCGCTACGTCACCCGGCCCGAGCTGCCCGCCCGCTGCTCGCCCCGCCCCTACCTGCACCCCGTCACCACCCTGACCGGTACGGCGGTCACCGAGTTCGCGCCCGCCGACCACATCCACCACCTCGGCGTCGGTGTCGCCGTTCCCGACGTCGAGGGGCACAACTTCTGGGGCGGCCGCACCTACGTCCGCGACCAGGGCCCGACCGAGCTGGACAACCACGGCACCCAGCGGCACACCGCCTTCCCGCTGCGCGACTCCGACGGGTTCGTGGCGGAACTGCGCTGGACCGCCGCCGGCACCGAACTGCTGCGCGAGCGGCGCACGGTGGCGGCCACCGCGCTCACCGACCGGGCCTGGGCGCTGGACTTCACCTTCTCGCTGACCAACGTCACGGCCGGCCCGCTCACCATCGGCAGCCCCGCCACCAACGGCCGCCCCGGCGCGGCCTACGGCGGCTTCTTCTGGCGGGCCCGCAAGGAGGAGACCGCACCGGACGTCCTCACCCCGGACGCCGAGGGCGAGAGCGCCGCGCACGGCCGCCGGGCCGACTGGCTGGCGCTGGTCGGCGGTGACTGGTCGCTGGTCTTCGCCGGGGCCACCGACCGCACCCGCGAGGACCCCTGGTTCGTGCGCACCGAGGAGTATCCGGGCGTCGGCTCCTCGCTGGCCCACGACAGCCGGTTGGCGGTGGCCCCGGGCGACACGGCGGTCCGCCGGATCGTCACCGTCGTCGCCGACGGCCGGCTGGACGCCGACGGCGCCGCCGCGCTGGTCCGCAAGGCGGTGAGCCAGTGAGCAGCGGCACGTACCGCAACCCGGTGCTGAACGCCGACTGGTCCGACCCGGACGTGGTCCGC
Source organism: Streptomyces sp. JW3 (assembly GCF_052216785.1). Classification (NCBI taxonomy): domain Bacteria; kingdom Bacillati; phylum Actinomycetota; class Actinomycetes; order Kitasatosporales; family Streptomycetaceae; genus Streptomyces; species Streptomyces sp. JW3. The sequence continues at coordinate 7,429 of NZ_JBQOUX010000102.1, forward strand.
GTCGGCGACGACTTCTACCTGACCGCCTCCAGCTTCGGCCGGGCCCCCGGGCTGCCGCTGCTGCACTCCCGGAACCTGGTCGACTGGACGCTGCTGGGCCATGCCCTCGATCACCTCGAACCGGCTGAGCGGTTCGCCGTCCCCCGGCACGACGGCGGCGTCTGGGCCCCGTCCCTGCGCCACCACGACGGGCGTTTCTGGATCTTCTGGGGCGACCCCGACCAGGGCGTCTTCCAGATCAACGCCCCCGCCGCCGAGGGCCCGTGGACCCGCCCGCATCTGGTCAAGGAGGGCAAGGGCCTGATCGACCCGTGCCCGCTGTGGGACGACGAGAGCGGCGAGGCGTACCTCGTGCACGCCTGGGCCAAGTCCCGCTCCGGCGTCAAGAACCGCCTCACCGGCCACCGCATGCGGCCGGACGGCACCGGGCTGCTGGACGAGGGCAAGGTGATCGTCGACGCCGACCGCATCCCCGGCTGGTTCACCCTGGAGGGCCCCAAGCTCTACCGGCACGACGGCTGGTTCTGGATCCTCGCCCCGGCCGGGGGAGTGGAGACCGGCTGGCAGGGCGCCTTCCGCGCCCGCGACTTCTTCGGCCCTTACGAGGAACGGGTCGTCCTGGAACAGCAGGGCACCGACGTCAACGGCCCCCACCAGGGCGGCTGGGTGCGCACCGCGGCCGGCGAGGACTGGTTCCTGCACTTCCAGCAGCGCGGCGCGTACGGCAGGGTGGTGCACCTCCAGCCGATGCGCTGGGACGCGGCCGACGGCTGGCCGGTGCTCGGCGACGACGGCGCGCCCGTCACCGAACACCGGCGGCCCGCCCTGCCGCCCGGGCCGGCGGCGCCCGCCACCGCTTCCGCCCCCGCCACCGACGACGACTTCCCCGGCGGCCGGTACGGCCCCCAGTGGTCCTGGACGGCCAACCCCGGGGACGGCTGGACCGTCCCGCACGCCGGGGACGGGCTGCGGCTGGCCTGCGTCCGCTCGGCCGACGCGCACGACCCGCGCAAGCTGCCCAACGTCCTCACCCAGCGGCTGCCCGGCACCCCGTGCGCGGTCGAGGTCGACCTGCGGCTCGACAGTACCGAGCCGGGGGCGCGGGCCGGGCTCGTCGTCCTCGGGGACGCGTTCTGCTGGATCGGGCTCCAGCGGGGCGCGGACGGGGCCGTGCATCTGGTGCACCGGTTCGGGGAAAGCGTGGCGGAGGCCGAACGGGACGCCGCCCACGCCCGGCTCGCCCCGGACGGCCGGGCCCGGCTGCGGATCGACATCGGGCCGCAGGCCCGCTGCCGGTTCACCGCCGACACCGGCGACGGCCTGCGCCCCTCGGGGCAGGTCTTCGCCGCCACGCCCTGGCGTTGGGTCGGCGCCCTGCTCGGCCTGTTCGCGCTCGCGCCGCCCGGCGGGGGCGAGCCGGGCACGGCCGGCGGCACCCGGTTCCGCATCACCGCCTCGTAGCCATCCCCCCACGTGTTCAGCACCTTCATCGCACCGCTCGATCCAGTGTTTGATCCAGAGAAGAGAGCCGACTCATGAAGATCAGCATGCGCAGCAGCACCGGCAGGCGCCGCACGCCGGCCGTCATCGCCCTGGGGGCCGTACTCGCGCTGACCGTCACCGCCTGCGGGGACGACGGCAGCGGATCGGGCGGCGACGGCGGCGAGGGCAGCGGCAAGGGGAAGATCACCTTCTGGGACAACAACGGCGGGGTCCGCACCGACATCTGGAAGGAGATCATCGCCGACTTCGAGAAGGCCAACCCGGACATCGACGTCGAGTACGTCGGGATCGCCGCCACCGAGTACCAGTCGAAGGTCGACACCGCCATCCAGGGCGGCGGGCTGCCGGACGTCGGCGGGGTGGGCGCGGCCATGCTGGCCGGGTTCGCCGCGCAGAACGCGCTGGACCCGCTGGACGACCGGCTCGCGACGTCCTCGCTGAACGGCAAGCTCAACAAGGACATGGTCGAGTCGCTGAAGGCGGCCGGCGGCGGCGACGGCACGCTGTACTCGGTGCCGACCTCCGCCAACAACGGCGTCCTCTACTACCGCACCGACCTGTTCGACAAGGAGGGTCTGAAGGAGCCGTCCACCTGGGACGCCTTCTTCGAGGCCGCCGAGAAGCTCACCGACTCCGGCGACAACAAGTTCGGGTACACCATCCGCGGCGGCGCCGGTTCCATCGCGCAGGCCCTGGACGCGATGTACGGGCAGTCCGGGATCACCTCGTTCTGGGACTCCGCCGGGGCGAAGACCACCGTCAACGACCCGAAGAACGTCGCGGCGCTGGAGAAGTACGCCGACCTGTTCAAGAAGGTCACGCCGGCCGCCGACCTGAACAACGACTTCACCAAGATGGTCGCCCAGTGGGACTCGGGCACGATCGGGATGCTCAACCACAACCTGGGCTCCTACCAGGACCATGTGAAGGCGTTCGGCGAGGACAAGTTCCGCGGCATCCCGCAGCCGGTGGGACCCGGCGGCCAGCGGGTGCAGGTGTCCAACCCGGTGGACGGTCTTGGCGTGTTCAAGAACTCCAAGAACAAGGAAGCGGCCTGGAAGTTCATCGAGTTCGCCGTCTCGCACGAGGAGAACTCGAAGTTCAACGAGTCGGCCGGGCAGGTGCCGGCCAACAACGACGCGGCCAAGGACGCGTGGGTGTCGGAGGCGGAGCCGACGAAGCTGGCGGCCGAGGCGTTGACGGACGGTTCCACGACCATCGTCCAGCTTCCTTACTATCTGCCGGACTGGAACACGATCTCCAAGGCGGACAACGAGCCGAACTTCCAGAAGGTGCTGTTGGGGAAGATGTCGGCGAAGGAATTCCTGGACACGGTGGCCGATCAGCTGAACGAGGCGCAGGCCGAGTGGAATGAGCAGAAGGGCTGACATGCGTTGTGGGGCGGCCCGTTTCTTCGCAGGGTGCGGGCCGTCCCTGGTTGATCGCGCAGTTCCCCGCGTCCCTGGGGGCGTATCCTCCTCCGCGTTGAAAGGTTGACCGGCGTGTCCCTCAGCCGCAGACAAGTCACCGCCGCTGCCGTCGCTTCCGTGCCTCTGGCCTTTTCCGCCACCGGTACCGCGCAAGCCGGTGGGCGTCGTCGCACCCTCTACATCGCCGGTGATTCCACCGCCGCCCAGAAATACGCCGACGCCGCGCCCGAGACCGGGTGGGGAATGGCGCTGCCCTTCTTTCTCCGCAAGGAACTGCCCGTCGCCAATCACGCGGTGAACGGGCGGAGTTCCCGGAGTTTCGTCGACGAGGGGCGGCTGGAGGTGATTCTCGGGGAGATCAGGCACGGTGACCTCCTCCTGATCCAGTTCGCGCACAACGACGAGAAGAGCGAGGACCCGGTCCGATACACCGAGCCCTGGACCACGTACCAGGAGTACCTGCGGAGGTACGTCGACGGGGCCCGGGAGCGCGGGGCGCGGCCGGTGCTCGTCACGCCCGTCGAGCGGCGCCGGTTCGACGCGGCCGGGACCGCGCAGCCGAGCCACGGGGAGTACCCGGCGGCCATGCGGGCGCTCGCCGCCGAGGAGGGCGTCGCGCTGCTGGACGTGCAGGCGCTGTCGCTCGCGCGGTGGCAGCGGCTCGGGGTGGAGGGGACCAAGACGTACTTCAACTGGACCGCCACCGAACAGGACAACACCCACTTCAACCCGCCCGGCGCCATCGAGGTGGCCCGGCTCGTGGTGCGCGAGCTGCTGCGCACCCGGGTGCTGGGGCACCGTGACGCGCGCCGGCTGGACGCGGAGATCCCCGTGTCCTGGATCAGCTGGCCCACCGCCTGACACCGACGTATCCCAAGGAGAGCCGCACACATGAAGACAGCACACATGAAGACACAAAGATGGCATGGGCATGTCATAGGAAAGGGTGCCGCGCTGGCCGGGTGCACCGCCCTGGTGCTGGCGCTGACGGCCGCCGGTGCCGAGGCCCGCCCGCAGCACCGGGACCCGGCCCGGCAGACGCTGGCCGCGCACGACGGCTGGGCGTCGTACGGGACCGGGACGACCGGGGGCGCGGCCGCGGACGCCGCGCACGTGTACACCGTCACCACCTGGGCCGAGTTCAAGGCGGCGCTGGCGGCGGACGGCACCGCGCCCCGGATCATCAAGGTCAAGGGCACCATCGACGCCGTGTCCGAGGGCTGCGACGCGTTCGCCGCGCCCGGCTACGACTTCGACGCCTACCTCGACGCGTACTCCCCGGAGAACTGGGGGTACGACACCGACCTCAGCGCCGAGCCCGACGACAGCCCCGAGGGGCTGCGGCGGGCCTCCGCCGCCCAGCAGGACCAGGCCATCAAGGCCGACATCCCGGCCGACACCACCATCATCGGGGTCGGCCGGAACGCCGGCATCAAGGGCGCCAGTCTCCAGATCAAGGCCGTGGACAACGTCATCGTCCGCAACCTGACCTTCGAGAGCCCCGTCGACTGCTTCCCGCAGTGGGACCCGACGGACGGCGACACCGGCAACTGGAACAGCGAGTACGACAGCACGGTGGTGTACGGCGCCACCCATGTCTGGCTGGACCACAACACGTTCACCGACGGGGCGCACCCCGACAGCGCGGCCCCGACCTACTTCGGCATGCTGTACCAGCAGCACGACGGGCAGCTCGACATCGTGCGCGGCGCCGACTACGTGACCGCCTCCTGGAACGTGTTCAGCGACCACGACAAGACGATCCTGATCGGCAACAGCGACAGCGAGTCCACGGCGGTCGGCGACCGGGGGCACCTGAAGGCGACGTTCCACCACAACCTGTTCAAGAACCTCGTCGAGCGGGCGCCCCGGGTCCGGTTCGGCCAGGTCGACGTCTACGACAACCACTTCGTGGCGAACGAGGACTACGCCTACAGCTTCGGCGTCGGCAAGGAGTCCGCCCTCGTCGCCGAGCACAACGCCTTCACGCTGCCGGCCGGGGTCAGTGCCGCGCAGGTGCTGAAGAAATGGAGCGAGGCGCCGGTCACCGCCGCCCACAACCGGGTCAACGGCAAGTCCGTGGACCTGATCGCCGTGCACAACGCGGAGCTCCCGGCCGAGACCCTCACCGCCGGCGCGGGCTGGACACCGACCCTGCGCACCAAGGTCGATCCGGCGAAGGCCGTGCCCGGTCTGGTCGACCGGGGGGCCGGCGCCGGACGGCTGCGCTAGCCCACGCGACGGGCCGGGGCGGCCCCCACCGCCCCGGCCCACCGGAGATCCCCCTCCTGACCTGATCCGAAGGAGCACCCGCATGCCCCGCCCCGTCCCCGCCCCGCTGTCCCGCCCGTCCCGCAGAGGCTTCCTGCTCGCCGCCGCCGGCGCGGGCGCCGCCCTCGGCCTCGCCGCCACCCCCGCCACCGCCGGTGCCGGGCACCGCCCGTTCGGCCGCTACGGCTCCCCGGCCGCCCGGCTCACCCCGGGCACCCTGTACGTCGACCCGCGCGGCCGGGGCGACTTCACCTCCGTGCAGGCCGCCGTCACCGCCGCCACCGGCACCGGCCGCACCCTGGTCCTCGCGCCCGGCACCTACCGGGAGACGGTCACCGTCGACGCCACCCGCACCGACGCCACCTGGATCGGCGCCTCCGAGGACCCCCGCGACACCGTCATCGTCTACGCCAACGCGGCGGGCACCCCGAAGCCGGACGGCTCCGGCACCTACGGCACCAGCGGCTCGGCCACCACCACGGTTGCCGCCGACGGCTTCACCGCCCGCTGGATCACCTTCGCCAACGACTGGCTGCGCAGCGACAACCCGGACTACACCGGCACCCAGGCCGTCGCCCTCAAGGCGCAGGGCGACCGGACCGCCTTCCACCACTGCCGCTTCCTCGGCCACCAGGACACCCTGTACGCCGACACCCGCGACCTGACCCTCTTCGCCCGGCAGTACTACGCGCACTGCTACGTGGAGGGCGACGTCGACTTCGTCTTCGGCCGGGCGACGGCCGTCTACGCGCACTGCCACTTCCGCACCCTGGTCCGCACCGACCTGGCGGCGGCGCCGTACGGCTTCGTCTTCGCGCCCTCCACGGCGGGCGCCAACCCGCGCGGCTACCTGGTGACCGACAGCCGGATCAGCAGCGAAGCCCCCGACGGCTACTACAAGCTGGCCCGCCCCTGGGTGCCCAGCTCCGACACCACCGCCCGCCCGATGCTCACCGTGCGCGACACCCGGCTCGGCGCGGGCATCGACGCGGTCGCGCCCTACGCCAACATGCGCGACGCCTACCCGTGGCAGGAACAGCGCTTCCGCGAGTACCGCAACACCGGCCCCGGCGCCGCCATCACCGTCCCGGCGAACCGGCCCCAGCTCACCCGCGCCGAGGCCGCCGCCCACACCAAGGCGGCCTACCTGGGCGACTGGCGGCCCCGTGCGTAGCGCCTGGGCCGCCGCGCTGCCGGCCTGCGCGGCCCTGCTGCTGCCCGCCGCCCCCGCGTCGGCCGCCGCCCCCGGCCCGGTCGGCTGGGCCTCCGCCGGCCCCGGCACCACCGGCGGGGCGGGCGGCCGGACCTGGACCGTGCACACCCGCGCCGAACTGAAGCAGGCGCTGGCCAATGACGGTGACCCGACCGCGCCCAAGGTGATCCGGGTGGCCGGCGCCATCGACGGCCACCAGGCGGACGACGGCACCTCGCTCGGCGCCCAGGACTACGCGCCCGGCTACGACCTCGCCCAGTACATGTCCTGCTTCGGCGCGGACGGCACCACCTGGTCCGACACCCGCTACGACTACTGCAAACGGCAGCGCCAGCTCCGGCAGACCGGGTCGAACAACGAGAAGGCCCAGATCCAGCTGACCGTGCCCAGCAACACCACCCTGGTCGGCACCGGGAACGGCGCCGCGCTGCTCGGCGTCTTCCTGACCGTCAACACCGGCAGCGACATCGTCGTCCGCAACCTGCGGCTCGAAGCACCCGTCGACCACTTCACCAGCTGGTCCCCGGACGACGGCACGAGCGGCAACTGGAACGCCCGGTTCGACGCGATGACCGTCATCACCGGCACGCACATCTGGATCGACCACTGCGTCTTCACCGACGGCCGCTTCCCCGACCGCGCGGCCCCGTCCGGCTTCCACGGCGAACACGTCCAACGGCACGACGGGCTGCTGGACATCGAGGACGGCGCCGACTTCATCACCGTCTCCGACAGCCGCTTCGAGGACCACGACAAGGCGCTGCTGATCGGCTCCGGGGACAGCCGCGCCGACCGGGACCGGGGCCATCTGAAGGTGACCTTCGCCCGCAACCTCTTCACCGGCATCGCCCAGCGCGCCCCACGGGTCCGCTTCGGGCAGGTGCACGTGGTCAACAACGTGTACCGGGGGCGGCCCGCCGACACGCTGTACGCGCTGGGGGTCGGGGTCGAGTCGGCGCTCTTCTCCGAGCGCAACGTCTTCACGTACCCGAGGGGCGGTCCCGCGCTGGCCGTCGCGGCCTACGGGGGCACGGCGTTCCACGACACCGGCTCCTGGTTCAACGGGCGCCCCGCCCACCTGGACGCCGTGGCGCGCGGCCTCGGCCTCGGCACCGACGTGGGCTGGGACCCGGCCGACGTCTACCCCTACCGGGCGCTGACCAGTGCGCACGCCGTCGAGGAGTACGTCCTGCTCCACGCCGGCACCGGGAGGTCCCATGACCGCGCGTGAACCACTGGGCCGCCGGACCTTCGTCGCCGGGGCGGCCGGCGCCGCGCTGTTCACCGGCGCGGGCGCGGGCACCGCACGGGCGGAGGACCTCGTGGGCGGCAACCTGCTCGACTTCCACCAGGCCCTCAAGGACGAGCTGCGCTTCCCGCTCGCCTGGGGCACCTCGCCGCAGCGCGACTTCCGGGCCTGGCGGCGCACCGCCCGCCGGACCGCCGAGGACCACCTCCTCGTCGACGACCAGCAAGGCACCCCGTACGACCCCGAGTTCACCGATGGACCCGACGGCGACGGCTACCGGCGGCAGTCGGTGACGGTCTCCCTCACCCGGCACACCCGGGTGCGCGGCAGCCTGCTCGTCCCGCACGGCGCCGGGCCGTTCCCCGCCGTACTCCTGCTGCACGACCACGGCGCCAAGTTCGACATCGGCAAGGAGAAGTGCGTCCGGCCCTGGGACGACGAGACCCGGCTCGCCTCCGCCCAGGCGTGGGCGGACAAGCTGCTCAGCAGCCGGTTCGTCGGCGACGAACTGGCCCGGCGCGGCTACGCGGTGCTCTGCCTGGACGCCCTCGGCTGGGGCGACCGGGGCCCCGTCAGCTACGAACAGCAGCAGGCGCTGGCCGCCAACCTCTACAACCTCGGCTCCTCGCTCGCCGGGCTGACGGCCCGCGAGGACGCCCGCGCCGCCGGCTTCCTGGCCGGCCTCGACCACGTCGACGCCCGCCGCGTCGCCGCCGTCGGCTTCTCCATGGGCGGCTACCGGGCCTGGCAGACGGCAGCCCTCAGCGACGATGTCGCCGCCGCCGCCAGCGTCTGCTGGATGACCGGCCTGAAGGAGATGATGGTCCCCGGCAACAACACGCTGCGCGGGCAGTCGGCGTACTACATGCTCCACCCCGGCCTCGCCCGGCACCTCGACATCCCCGACGTGGCGAGCATCGCCGCGCCCCGGCCGATGTACTTCGTCGACGGCGAGCAGGACACCCTCTTCACCCCCGACGGCGTGACGGCGGCCTACGCGAAGCTGCGCGCCGTCTGGGACTCCCGCCGCGCCGGGCACCGGCTGCGCACCGAGCTGTGGCCGGGCGTCGGACATGTCTTCACCGCCCCCATGCAGGACGAGGTCTTCACCTGGCTGGACTCCGTCCTGCGCTGACCCCGCGATCCCCACCCGTACGAGAAAGGACCCGCACCCCATGTCTCGTCGTACCGCACTCCTGACCGCCGCCGCGCTCGCGCTCGGCACCGGCGCCGCCGCCCTGCCCACCCCGGCGCAGGCCGCCACCGTGGTCGTCAGCAACGTGACCGACCTGTCCAACGCCGTCAAGAACGCCACCGCCGGCACCGTCATCCAGGTGCGCGGCGGCACCTACTACCCGACCGCCACCCTCCAGTCCACGGTCAACGGCACCTCGTCGGCGCCGGTGACGCTCACCGCGTACGGCTCGGAGACGGTGAAGATCGACGGCTCGAACCTCCCCGACGGCGACTGGATCTTCAAACTGACCGCCGACTACTGGAACGTCTCCAACCTGACCTTCCAGAACTCCCCGGACAGCGCCGTCGTCTGCACGTCCTGCACCGGCACCAACTGGAGCAACGTCAAGACCATCAACGGCGGCGACTCCGGCTTCACCCTCACCGGGGACGGGACCGTGAACAACACCGTCCGCAACCTCGACTCCTACGGGCACTACGACGCCGCCAATCATGGCGAGAACGCCGACGGGATCGCCGTGAAGTACGGCTCCGGCAGCGGCAACCTCATCACCGGGGCGCGCCTCTACAACAACTCGGACGACGGGCTCGACTTCTGGTCGTTCTCCTCGCCGGTCACCGTCGAGCACACCTGGTCCTTCGGCAACGGCAAGAACCGCTGGTCCGACTCGGCGTTCGCGGGCGACGGCAACGGCTACAAGCTGGGCGGCGACGGCGAGACCGTCGCGCACGTCGTCAACAACTCGGCCGCCTGGGACGACGCGGGCAACGGCTTCACCGAGAACTCCAACACCGGCGCCATCGTCATCAACCGCACCACCGCCTACGCCAACGGCAAGTGGGGCTACTACTTCGCCACCGGCGCCGCCCGGCTCGGCAAGAACCTCGCCGTGAGCAACGGCGGCGGCTCGGTCAGCAGGGGCTCCTCGGTGGTCTCGGCCGGCAACAACTGGGACTCCGGCATCGCCACCCCGGCCTTCGTGTCGACCGACGCCACCACCGTCTACAACGCCCGCGGCGCCGGCGGCACGCTGCCCGCCACCACCTTCCTGACGACGGGCAGCACGACCATCGGCGCGACGATGAACTGACCCGTCAGTCGTAGCTGAGGTCGGAGTCCTCGTACTTGCAGTACGTGCCGTCCGGGCCCGAGCCGGTCTTGACCGGCTCGTCGCCGTCGTCGTTGCCGGTGTAGCGGACGCAGAGGTCGATGTCCTCGTCGTCGTCGCCGTGCACGCGGATGTCCGACAGCGTCGCGGTGTCGCCGTAGTTGGTGTTGATGCCGGCGACCGCGCCGCCGGGCGCGGTGACGTCGAGGTCGCTCAGCACGATGGTGCGCTTGTACTGCTTGGAGCAGTTGCCGCACGAGCGGACCAGCTTGCCGAAGTCCTCGACCTGGAAGCCGGTCACGGTGAGCGTCCCGGCACCGTTGAACTGGAGCACCTTGTCGTCGGCCTGCTGGGCGCCGCCGCCGGTCACCGTGTACTTCGCCGAGGACGAGGTGCCCTTGAAGGTGGCGGCGTCCTCGCCGACATCGGTCCACCACACGTTCTGCAGGGTGCAGGAACCCTTGCAGTGGACGCCGTCGGCGGCCGGGGAGCCGATGACGACGTTCTTCAGGACGGCGCCGTCGGCGAGTTCGAAGAGCGGGTCCTGGCCCTCCTCCTGGCCGTCGCCGCCGAGGTCGCCGGTGCCGTAGAAGTTCTTCAGCCCGCCGTCGTAGGTGCCGGAGACCGCGATGGTCGCGGAGACGGCCTTGTTCCCGGTGGGGGTCGGCCACGCGGCGGCGGCGCCGGCGCTGGACAGCATCGTCGAGGTGACGATCGCGGCGCCGGTGATGCCGAACGCGGCGGCCGAGGCGAGCACCGCCCGGCGCCGGGTGGCCCGGCGGCGGTGACGGACGCGCTGTTCGGTCGGTGCGGTCATGACGATTCCTTGCGTGAGGGGACATCCTTGCCTCCCCTGGTCGCCGCGGGCGGGGTACGGGGTTGCCGCCCGGCGCGGAATTCGCCGGTCCGTCAGTCGCCGTCCCGCTGCGGCGCGAAGTCGCCCGCCACCGACAGGTCCCCGGTCGCCGCCGTGGCGGTCGCCGCGTAGCTGTCGGCACCGGCGTCCCGGCCGCCGCGCTCGTGGTCGTACTGCCCGGCGAACACCCAGGTGCCCGCCGGGACCGTGCGGCCCCGCTTCAGCTTCCAGGTGTAGACGAGGAAGCCGTCGCGCTCGGCCACGGTGAGCGCGAAGTCGTTTTCGGGCAGCGACCGCCAGGCGCCGGTGGAGGTGACCCCGCCGGTCTGCGCGATCCGCAGCCGGACCGTGACGGCGGTCAGCGGCCGGTCCGTCTTCAGGGTGACGTTGCTCTGCGCCCAGAACTCGTTGCTGTGCGGGTCGACCGAGCCGTCCGACCACAGCGGCCCGTCCTCGACACCGGAGGCGGCCGGCGGCCGGACCGGAGCGGACGACGCGGTGGACGGCGTGGCCGGTGCGGTGGGGGAGGCGGTGGACTTCGGCGCGCCGGCCGCGGGCGACGTCCGCGGCGTCGGCCCGGCCGGCGGCCGGGCGGTGGCGTCCGGGGACGGGGTAGGCGTGGGCGTGGACCCCGGCGGCGCGGAGACGGCCACCGCCCGGTCCGCGGGCGCCTCGGCCCGGACCGCGGCGGCGACCGCGTAACCGCCGACCGCGAGGACGCCCGCCACCGCCGCGGTGGCCCCCGCCACCCGTACCCAGCCGCGCACCGGCGGCCGCGCCGCCCCGCGCCCCGCGGAGCCGGCCATGCCGCGCTCCACCCGGGCCAGCATCCGCGCCCGGTCGGGCTGGTGCGCCCCGGCCGCCGCCCGCAGCCGCGCGCGCAGCGCCTGGTGTTCGTCGTGCCGCACGGTCACCCGTTCCCTCCCGCGGCCGGGCCGGTGCCGCGCGCCACGTTCGCCACCTGTGTCACCCGCGCCGCGCGCGCCGCCGCGCGGACCCGCGGCGCGGCGCGCTCCGTGCCCAGGGACCGCTGGAGTTCGGCCATCGCCTTGGAGGTCTGGCTCTTCACCGTACCCACCGAGACGCCCAGCGCGAGCGCGGTGTCCTTCTCCGAGAGGTCGAAGGCGTGCCGCAGCACCACACAGGCCCGTTTACGAAACGGCAGCCGGCGCAGCGCCTCCTGGACGTCCACCACGTCGGCCACGTCCGGGTCCTCGGTCCGTTCCTCGCGCTGCGACCAGAACAGGGCGACCCGGCGCCGCTCCCGGACCGCGCTGCGCACCCGGGTCCGGGCCAGGTTGGCGACGACGCCGCGGGCGTAGGCCACCGGATGGTCGGCCGCGCGCACCCGGTCCCAGCGGTGCCACAGCGCCAGCAGCGCGTCCGCCGCCAGGTCGTCGGCGAGGTCCGGCTCGCCGGTCAACAGGCGGGCCAGCCGGGACAGTTCGGCGTAGTGGAGCTCGAAGAAGTCATGGAACTCCACGGAGGCGGCGTCGTCGACGACTGTGCCCACGGGCGGTCTCTCCTCGCAGCGGCTTCCCCGGCGTCGAACAGCCGTACGCCGGGACGGAGTGCGGCACTGTACCAGCGTTCGCCGGGTGGTTGTGCGGTTAGTCGAACGGCGTATGGCGGGCCGAACCCGGTCGGTAATTCCGTAACACGGTCAAAACCTGAACCAGGTTCAGCGGGGCAACAATCCAGTCGACTCGGCGCACTTGACGAGTGCGCCGACCCACCGACCCACCGACCAGGAGCACCCGCGATGTCAGCAGTCCACACCCTCGACCGGTTCTTCCGGATCTCCGAACGGGGGTCCACCTTCGCCCGGGAGACCCGCGGCGGTCTCGCCACGTTCTTCACGATGGCCTACATCCTCGTCCTGAACCCGCTCGTCCTCGGCGGCGCCCAGGACATCCACGGCGACCGGCTGGACGCGGTCCAGCTCACCACCGTCACCGCGCTGGTGGCCGCCGTGATGACGATCATCATGGGAGTGGTCGGCAATCTGCCGCTGGCCCTCGCCGCCGGACTCGGCATCAACGCGGTCGTCGCCTTCCAGATCGCCCCGCTGATGAGCTGGGACGACGCGATGGGACTGATCGTGCTGGAGGGCCTGCTGATCTGCGTCCTGGTGGTGACCGGCCTGCGCGAGGCCGTCATGCGGGCCATACCGCAGCCGCTCAAGCAGGCCATCGGCGTCGGCATCGGTCTGTTCGTCGCCCTGATCGGCTTCGTGGACGCCGGGTTCGTCAGCCGCGTCCCGGACGCCGCGAACACCACCGTCCCGGTCCAGCTCGGCGGCTCCGGCACCCTGACCGGCTGGCCGGTGCTGGTCTTCTGCCTCGGCGTGCTGCTCACGCTCGCGCTGCTGGCCCGCAAGGTGAAGGGCGCCCTGCTGATCAGCATCGTGTCGATGACGGTGCTGGCGATCGTCATCGAGTCGGTGGCCGACGTCGCCTCCTGGGGGCTGACCACCCCCGCCTGGCCGGACCGGCTGGTGGCCGCCCCCGACTTCGGACTGGTCGGCGACTTCAGCCTGTTCGGCGCGTTCGGCGAGACCGGCGCGATCACCGTCGTCCTGCTGGTGTTCACGCTGATCCTGTCCGACTTCTTCGACACCATGGGCACGGTGGTCGGCGTCAGCGCCGAGGCCGGGCTGCTGGACGCGGAGGGCAAGGTGCCGGGCCTGGGCCGGGTACTGCTGGTGGACGGCGCGGCGGCGGTGGCCGGCGGCGCCGCCTCGGCCTCCTCCGCGACCTCCTACGTGGAGTCGGCGGCCGGCGTCGGCGAGGGCGCCCGCACCGGCTTCGCCAACCTGGTCACCGGCGCGCTGTTCGCCCTCGCGCTCTTCCTCACCCCGCTGCTCACCATCGTCCCCATGCAGGCCGCCGCCCCCGCCCTGGTGGCGGTCGGCTTCCTGATGATGACCCAGGTCAGACACATCGACTGGGAGCGCTACGAGATCGCCGTACCGGCGTTCCTGGTCATCGCCGTGATGCCGTTCACGTACTCGATCACCAACGGCATCGGCGCCGGCTTCCTGGCGTACGCCGTGCTCATGGCGGTGCTGGGCCGGGCCCGGCAGGTGCACTGGCTGCTGTGGGTCACCTCGGCGCTGTTCCTGGTGTACTTCGCGATCGATCCGGTGGAGCAGGTGCTGGGCGTGAAGTGAGCGGCGCGGGGCGGTGTTCAAACGGGCAACAGAACCTGCCCCGCCGTCTCCTGACGGAGGGCTTTTCAGCTGCTTGGGTTCGTGTTATGAGCATGTGGACCTCACTGGAGCCGACTTCCGCGACCGTGGATCCCGGCGGCACCGCCCGGGTGCGGCTGAGATTGCGGAACACCGGCGACGTGGTCGACGAGTACCGCCTCGAACCGGTCGGCGCGCTGTCCCCCTGGATGACGGTGGAGCCGCAGACGCTGCGGCTCTATCCGGGGACGACGGGCACCGTGGAACTGACCTTCGCGCCGCCGCGGACCCCCGACGCGCAGGCCGGGCCGAACCCGTACGCCGTGCGGATCGTCCCGACCGAGCACCCCGGGGCCGTGACGGTCCCGGAAGGCAACATCACCGTCACCCCGTTCACCGAACTCCGCGCCGAACTGGTACCGCACACCGTCAAGGGGGTCTTCCGGGGCAAGCCCCGGCTCGCCGTCGACAACGTCGGCAACACCAAGGTGACGGCCTCGCTGTCCGCGAGTGACAACGGTGACGAGCTGTCCTACGAGCTGCGCCCGCAGAACGTCCAGATCGAGCCCGGCCGGGCGGCGTTCGTGGACGCCCGGCTCAAGCCCCGGCAGATCATCTGGTTCGGCTCCAAGCAGCAGCGGCCGTACGCCCTGCACGTGCTCCGCTCCGGCGCCGAACCGCTGCCCGTGGACGGTGTGTACGTGCAGCGCGGCTTCCTGCCCCGCTGGCTCGCCGCCACCCTGGGCATCGCCCTCTCGCTGGCGATCGCCTTCGTCATGATCTGGTTCGCCTACCAGCCCAGGGTCGCCACGCTCGCCACGGAACAGCTGGAGGAGGTCGGCGTCGGCACCCTGCCCACCCCGTCCACCTCGGCACCGATCGTGCCCGACGGCGTCTCGTCCTCGGCACCGGCCGCGCCCGACGTCGCTGCCCCGCAGACCTCGAAGGCGGAGCAGGACAGCGGCGACTCGGACAGCTCGGGCTCCGGGTCCGGCTCCGGTACGGGCGGCGGCGGCCAGAAAGCCGCACCCACGCCGTCCGAGACGCAGACCGTGGCCGCCGGCTCCCAGATCATCGGCGAGGGCTCCGACCGCTGCATCGAGGTCACCGGCGCCAAGAAGCTCAGCGAGGGCAAGGACGGCACCCCGCTCCAGCTCTGGGAGTGCGTCGGCACCGGCAACCAGAAGTGGGACTTCCGGGGCGACGGCACCGTACGCTCCCTCGGCCTGTGCATGGATGTCGCCTGGGGCTCGACGGAGGACGGCGCCGTCATCCAGCTCGCCCGGTGCAGCGGCAACCCGGCCCAGCAGTTCGTGCTGTCGACCGCGGGCGACCTCGTCAACCCGCAGGCCGACAAGTGCGTCGACGCCAAGGACGCCGCCACCGGCAACGGCACGGACCTGCAGCTGTGGACCTGCAACGGTCAGCCCAACCAGAAGTGGCGGGTGGAGGACTGAGTACGTTGCCCTGTGAGGTGCCCCTCACCCGAAGGCGAGTTTCGTCGTCCCCCACTCACTGGCGGAACTGATGACGGCGACGCCGGCGCCGATGGTGGCGGCACCGCCCTTGTAGAAGTAGACGCTCCCGGAGCTGGAGAGGGCCCAGAGGTCGGGGATGCCGTCCCCGTTCACGTCCGGGGTGCCCCGCAGATGCGTCACCGGCACGGTGGCCGTCGACCAGCCCTCGGCGTAGACCTCGTCGGCCCCGGTCCTCGACGCCGCCGCCGTGGACAGCGAGGCGATGGTGGACCCGCCCGCGCTGTCCGCCACGCCGTACCGCAGATACAGGCGGCTGGAGGAGCCGGAGCGCCACAGCAGGTCGGGGGCGCCGTCCTTGTCGTGGTCACCGACCGAGACGAGGTCCCGCTCCAGCCACGCCGATGAATTGATCTTCGTCGTCGAGAGGAAGGTCGCCCCGGTGTACCCCTCGAAGGCCCACAGCTCACCGCCGGCCGCCGTCGCGAACATGTCGGCCCGGCCGTCGGCGTCGTAGTCACCCGTGATGATCTGGTCGAAGGTCGCCGGGTCGGGTGAGCCGGAGGGCAGCCGGACCGTGCTGCGCCGGGAGATGTCGACGCTGCCGTAGCCGTCGCCGGGGTACACGTACAGCTTGCCGTCGGGCATCCGGGCGAAGAGGTCACCGACGCCGTCGCCCGCGAGGACGTCACCGCCGTGCGCGAGGAGCGCGGGTGCGCCGTCGGCGCCCATCCAGTACCCGGGCTTGTACTCCTCGCCGTCGCCGTCCTCGTCGGAGAGCAGACCGACGCCGTCGTCATGACCGGCCGCCAGGCCGACGTGCAGGTCACCGGCGCTGGTGGAGGGGTACAGCGTAAGGTTGCCGCCGGAACTGATGGCGTACAGGTCCGGGATGCCGTCCCCCATGGCGTCCCCGGGTTCGTCCGCCGAATCCCTGGGCGTCACGTAGAACAGGTACTTCGTGCCCGGCGAGGTGTTGCCGGCGCTGTCCACGGCGCGTGCGTACAGCACGTTGGGGCCCGCGGTGGGCGGCGACAGCGACAGGGTGGCGGACTTGCCCGCGGTGACCGTCTTGCTCTTGTCGTAGGTCGTGTTGTTGAAGGAGTAGTCGAAGCGGGTGACGTCGGTGTCCTCGTCCGGGGCGATGGTGAAGGTCCCGGACGTCCCGAACTTCACCTCCGACCAGACACTCCCGTCCTCGTCGGCCGCCGGATAGTCGTCGGAGGTCACGATCGGCTCGTTCGGCACGGTGCTGTCGTAGACGAACCGGCACACGTTCGGGCTCTTGGTGGGGTAGTACACGGACGCGGCCCCGGAGGAGTCGATCGCGCGGACCCGCCAGGAGTACTGGTACCCGTTGGTGAACTGCGACTTGGCTACCGTGGCCGACGCCGTGCCGGTACTGGTGACGGTGACGTTCTTGTCGAGAATCTTGTCGTCGCCGTAGCCGGTCCGCCACAGCTCGAAGTCCAGGTACTCCAGGTCCTTGCGGGTGGAGGTGTCGTCTGGGTCGGAGGACTTTGCCGACAGGACGAGATCCCGCTTGCCGATGTGGATGTACGGCGTGCTGTAGTCGCAGCTCTCGCCGGGGGACTGCTTCGCCGAACTCGGCGTCTTCGGCTTGCGGTTGTAGACGATCTTCAGCTTGGGGGCGCTGTCCCTCTCGGCGCGGAACTTCTTCCAGGAGTAGGCGGAGTCCTCGGTGGTGGCGCGCAGCCCGATGGTCATCGACTGGGCGCCGCTGTCCACGGCGTCCTGCGTCGCCGACTTGGCGCTGTACTCCACATAGGCGTCCGGGCAGGAGGAGTTGTAGCCGTGGGCGAAGGACTTGGTGCCGATCTCAGTCTTCCAGTCCGGCTGGTTGTTCCACGTTGTCTTGGACGAGATGGACCCGGTGGTCCACACCTGCATCTCCCGGCTGGAGCAGGACCAGGAGTACGTCTCCCGCAGGGACAGGGTGGCCGACGAGACGACGGCGCCCTTCAGGTTGGTGCTCCAGCCGAGCCGGAAGAACGAGCGCGACAGCCCCCAGGTGGTCGACTCGTAGCCGACGCGGGCCTCGGTGGTGCCGCTGTTGTAGTTGGCGCCGTCGTAGAAGCTGGAGGTGGGGTACTTCTTGTACGCCGTGGTCCAGTTCTTCGTCTTGCCGTAGATCGTGGGGTCGATGAAGACCGGGTAGACGGTGTCCTCGGCGGTGAGCAGCTCACGGTCCGGCGTGATCGACAGGCCGGTGGCGGCGGCGCCGGGATCGGTCAGTGCCGCGCCGGCCACCGCCAGGTGCGTGCCGGGGTCGGGCCCGGCGAGTCCGGCGAGCGCGAACACCTCGTCGTCCGTGAGCGGGGCGGGCGCGGCGTTCGCGTACCCGGCCGGCCGGACGTCCGCGGTGCCGTCGCCGGTGGTCCTGGCGGCGCTCGCCGGATCGGCGGACGCGGTGGTGCCGGCGGACGGGTCGGTGCCGGGGTCGGTGTCCGTGGCGTCGGGGGACGCGGTGGTGCTGGACGCGGTCGGCGCGGGTTCGGCGGACTCGGTCTCCGCCGGAGCGTCGGTGTCCATCCCGTCCTCGGGGACGCCCGGACCGTCGTCGGCCGGTGCCCCCGACTCCTCCGAGTACGACGGCTCCGGCTCCGCGCTCTCGGTCGGATCGGGGTCGTCGCCCTCGGTGACGGCGGGGCGGCCCGCCGAGTCCCACAGGTACGGCGTGGGCGAGAAGGCGAACTCCGCACCGGCGCGGTCCTTGCCGCTGACGACCTTGGTGACCGGGTCCAGGTGGAAGGTCAGGTCGGGGGAGGACAGCCCGTAGGACAGCTCGGTCAGCTCTGGACCTTCGGCCGCCTCGGCGCTGTGCACGATCAGTACGTGACTGAAGCCGTCGGCCTGCGCGGTGAGCATCAGGTCGACCCCGTCGAACACCTCCCGGTACAGGGCGCTGGACCCGCTCACCACCGGCTCGGGCACCGCACCCGGCCAGCTCAGCGTGATCTCGTGGCCGTCGCTGGTCAGGGTGGCCAACTCGGTGTAGCCCTCGGTGGCGTCGGCGACCCGCAGCGCGTTGCCGCCGCCGGTGGTGAACACCGCCGGGCGGACGGCGGACGCGGAGCCGTGACGCGCCGCTGGGCTCCCGGTGCCCGCGTTGTCGCTGCCCGCGCCGTCGCCGCCGCCGGAGAACACGACGGGGTCGGCGGTGGCCCTGGGCGCCCATCCGCCCCCGGCCACCTGCCGCAACGTGGTGTCGACAGCCTTCCAGACCCCGTTCACCTTCGCCCGTACCGGCGCCGCGTGCACGACCGTCTCGAAGCTGCCGTCGGGCCGGGCGTAGGTCTCGGAGGTCTCGTCGCGCAAGGTGCCGACCTCCACCCGCTCACCCTTGCTGACGGCCTGCTCCTGCGCGGTCTCCTCGGTCAGCGGACGCGCGGTGGACCGCTCGGTGCGGGCCGGTCCGTCGGTGCCGTCGGAGGTGTGGAGGAGCGGGACGGCGAGCAGTCCGACGCCCAGCGCGCCGGCGACCAGCGCGCCCACCGCGCCCACGCCTGCCCGTCCGCGTCCGGACGCGGGCAGGCCGAAGCGACGACGTTCCATGGTGCTGCGTCCCTTCCCCCTGGAATTCCGAAACCCCCGGAATTCTGTGAGTTCCCTTGCGTCCCCGGCCGTATTGAAGAGGCGGTCCAGGAAACGAGCACAGAGCATGGCCGATACAGCGAGGTTGCGCCACACCCGCCTTCAAGCCTTTCGCCCGCCGGACCGATCTTTTTCGGCCAGGTGTCCAAGTCACGCACCTGACCTGGGCTTTCCTGAGTCGGGCAGCTCCGCTCAAAGGGGCGCTTTTTACCTCCCTTTGCTGGTGGATTGGAATCCGTTTGACCCGTTCTCGCGCCTCTTGAGTGAACTGGGATCCCTTTATGGAATGCTGCAAGAATTGCACACGTGACCTAGATAACCACCCCTCTGGATCTTGTTGACTTTCCGTGAAGGCATGCCGGAGAGTTCGTGATCGACATTGGACGGAACTGTGCGCGGGGGCTGCCGCTGTGTGGGGATCACTGTCGTGGAGCGGCAGGCGGGAGCGTGTGAGCACGCGCGCCGAACGCCGCAGACGGACGCGGATACGCGCCGGCCTCATCGGCTCGACCGTGGTCGCGCTGACCATGGGCATCCTGCCCGCCGCCTACGCCCTGCCGCCGGACGACGACCGCAGCGGAGTCGACCTGGTCGACCTCCCCGCGTCGGAGGAGGCCGACGGCGAGAACGGCGGACAGCTCGCCGAACTGACCACGGCCGAGGCCGAGCAGCCCGCCGAGTACGACCCGAGCAAGGTCACCGCCCCGGCCGGCGGCACGGTCGCCAAGGACCTCACCGGTCTCACCCCCGGCGCCATGGTCCCGCTCGCCCAGGACAACGGCACCACCCTGCCCGTCGAGGTCGGCGCCCCCGAGACCGCCACCGCCACCGAGGCGTCCGCCCTGGAGGGCGAGTGGCAGGTCACGCTCGCCGGCCAGGACGAGCTGGCCGCCACCGCGATCGAGGGCGTGGCCCTCACCGTCAC
>NZ_JBQOUX010000103.1:0-27244 GCF_052216785.1 Streptomyces sp. JW3
GCACCGGGGGCCCCGGGCCGTGTGGTGTGCGTACCGGTTCAGCGGGACCGGTAGGCGTGCAGGGTGATGTGCTCGGGCTCGCCGGTGGCCGCGGAGGTGACGGGCGCGGTGCGCTCGGTGGCGGCCGTCGCCGGACGCAGGCCGCTCAGACAGCGCTGGGCCAGCTTCTGGTACTGGAGGGTGCCGTTGCCCTTCCAGGCGATCTCCTCGGCGGTGAGTTCACGCACTACCTTGGCCGGGCTGCCCGCCACCAGGTGCCGCTCCGGCACCTCGAAGCGGGACTTGACGAAGCTGCCGGCGCCGACGAACGCCTGCCGGCCCACGACCACCCCGTCCATCAGGACGGACTTCATGCCGATGAGGCTGTCCCGGCCGACCCGGCAGCCGTGCAGCACACTGCCGTGGCCGACGTGTCCGTCCTCCTCGACGACCGTGTCGGCGCCGGGGAAGCAGTGCAGCACACAGCCGTCCTGCACATTGCAGCCGGCCCTGAGTTCGATGTGCCCGAAGTCGCCCCGCAGGCTCGCGAGCGGGCCGACGTAGCAGCCCGGTCCGACGTCGACCGAGCCGATCAGCACGGCGTCGGGGTGGACGAACGCGGTCGGGTGCACGACGGGGACCGTGCCTTCGAAGGAGTAGATCCGTGCCATGGCAGAATTCACCGTTCGTCGAGGCGGTCGGGGGAGGGCCGGCCGGCCGGGCCGGTCAGACCGGTGCCGGGGCGGTGCGCAGGGCGGCCAGGGCGTCGTACCCGTGGATCCAGGCCAGGTCGTCGGGCAGCCCGGTCAGCCGTTCGTTGCGGGCCTCGGCCTCCGGTCCGTCCGGCAGCTGGAAACAGCCGGCGTTCTTGCGCGAGCCGGCCTGGACCAGCCGGGTGCGGGGCCGGCGCAGCCGCTCGTAGCCGCGCAGCGCCCCGGCCACCCCGTCGGCGTCGGTGCCCGCGAGCAGCCGGGCCAGCACGACGGCGTCCTCCAGGGCCTGGTTGGCGCCCTGCCCGTGGTGCGGCAGCATCGCGTGCGCGGCGTCGCCCAGCAGGGTCACCCGGCCGGCGCTCCAAGTGCGCTGCGGTTCACGGTCGTACAGCGCCCAGCGGCCGGGGTGGTCGCAGGCGCCGAGCACCTCGGTGACGAACGGGTGCCAGCCGTCGAACGCGGCCAGCAGTTCGCCGGGGTCGCCCTCGGTGGACCAGGACTCCACCGTCCAGGTCCGGTCGGGCACGACGGCCAGGAAGTTCAGGGCGCTGCCGTCGGCCACCGGGTAGGCGATGAAGTGCCGGCCCGGTCCGAGCCACAGCCACAGCACCGGCTCGGCGAGTTCGGGGACGTGCCGCAGCCGGTCCAGCGGCACCAGGGCGCGATAGCCGCTGGTGCCGGAGAACACGGCCTCGTCGGGGCCGAACAGGTGGTGGCGCACCGCGGAGTGGATGCCGTCCGCGCCGACGACCGCGTCGGCCTCGGCCGCGGTGCCGTCGGCGAAGCGCAGCACGGCCCCGTCGGCGGTCTGCTCCACCGCGGTGCAGCGCGCGCCGAGCCGGACGTGCTCCGGGCCGAGCCGGGTGAGCAGCGCCTGCTGGACGGCCGCGCGTTCCACCGTCCAGAAGGGCGCTCCGAAGCGTTCCTCGTAGTGGCCGGTCAGCTGGTGGGTCACCATGGACCGGCCGGTGCGCCAGTGCCGGAAGTCGGCGCGGCCGGGCCGGGCGGCCGAGGCGGTGAGCCGCTCGACGACGCCCAGGTCGCGCAGGGCGCGGTGTCCGTTGGCGCCGATCGCGATGCCGGCGCCCTGGTGGGTCAGTTCCCGGGCCTGCTCGTGGACGACCGCCTCGATGCCCTGCCGCCGCAGGCCGAGCGCGACGGCCAGGCCGCCGATGCCGCCGCCCACGACGGCCACGTACGGGCGTCTCGCCGCCATGGCGTCTCCTTCTTCTTCTGGTGGGCCGGCGCCGGATCAGGGCGCCGGTGCGACACCGGTGAAGGTGCCGCGGTGGAAGACCAGGGGGTCGTGGTCGCGGCCGACGGCGCCCAGCACCCGCCCGACGACGAGCACGTGGTCGCCGAGCGCCTGGGTGAGGTGCAGGTCGCATTCGAGGCTGCCGGGCGCGTCGGGCAGCAGCAGGCAGCCGGTGTGCGGTCCGACGGCCCAGTCCGCGGCCTCCTCCACCGGGGGGCGCCGCACCGCGGGCGCGGTCAGCGCGCCGACCAGGGGCCGCGCCCAGTTGCCGAGGAAGGACACCGCCCACTGGCCCGAGGCCCGCACCCGGCGCAGGAAGGTGGAGTCGGCCCGCAGGTACATCGACACCAGCGGCGGGTCGAGGGAGACGGAGGTGAACGAGTTCACCGCGATGGCGTCGTGCCGCGTTCCGGTGCGGGTCTCGAAGCGGGTCGACACCGCGCACACCCCGGTCACGTACTGCCCGAGGACCTGCCGCAGATGGGTGTTCCCGGGCGGCAGGAGGGCCACCTGGGGCGGCGCGGCGGGACCGCCCGGAGCGGGGGCCGGGCTGCTCACCGCGCGGCCTCGACCGGGTCGGCCGCCCCGGTGCCGGGCGCGCCGCCGCCGAGCACGGTGGTGTCCTTGGGGTCGATCAGGTCCGGGACCTTCCAGCCGTGCTCGTCGTACTCCGACAGGCACTGGTCGACGAGCCGCTTGTACTCGTCGAACTTCCCGGAGGTCTGCTGGGCGTGCAGCGCCTCGAAGCGGATCTGCTCGTGGTTGCCGGCGTAGTTCATCTCGTACAGCTCCCAGCGGGCGCCGAACTCGGTGCCGACCGCGTCCCAGGCCAGCTTCATCAGCTTGACCCGGTCGATCGCCTCGACGCCCAGGCCCCGGACGTACTTGTCGAGGTAGGGCCGGACCTCGGGGTTGGACCAGTCCAGGGCGTGCGAGTTGTTGTAGATCAGCGCGCTGCCGAGGTCGCGCAGGAAGATCTCCCGCACCTTCGGGAAGATGGACGAGGACAGCACGCGGAAGGCCAGCGCGGTCTCCCCGTTGGGGGTGACGGTGCCGTCGGGCCACTTGGTGGGGTTCTCCGCCATGGAGTCCACCAGCGCCCAGAACATGTTGCGGTAGGCGAGCACCTCGCCGAGCCGGCTCTGCACCCCGCGGAACTCCGAGGTGCCGGTGGTCTCCAGGCACTTGGCGAGCAGACCGGTCAGGAAGTCCATCTTCACGGCGAACCGGACGCAGGCGTGGAACATCGCCCGGTAGAAGAACCCGGACCCGTAGAAGAAGTTGTTCGCCTTGTCCACGTCGTAGCAGAAGACGTTCTCCCAGGGGATCAGCACCTGGTCGAAGACGAGGATGCCGTCGTTCTCGTCGAGACGGCTGCTGAGCGGCTGGTCGAAGGGGCTGCTGACGGTGGCCGAGGCGAACTCGTACGACGGCCGGGAGATGATCTTCAGGCCGGGGCTGTTGGTCGGCACGACGAAGTACGCGGAGAACTCCTTGGCGCCCTTGGGGATGGCGCCGTAGCTGCCGATGAAGATGTGCTGGGTGAGCGCCGCGCCGGTGCCGACCACCTTGGCGCCGGAGACGACCAGGCCGGCGTCGGTCTCCCGGTCCACCGTGAGCATCACGTCCCTCAGCTCGGTCAGCCCGCGGTTGCGGTCGATCGGCGGGTTGACGATGCCGTGGCCGATGAACAGCACCTTCTCCTGCGCCTTGCGGTACCAGGTGGAGGCGTTGTCCTCGAACGGCGCGTAATGCTCCTTGTTGGACCCGAGGGTGGACAGGAAGGCGGCCTTGAAGTCCGGGGTGCGGCCCAGCCAGCCGTACGTCATCCGGGCCCACTCCTCCATGGCCCGCGCGGCCGCGCGCAGATCGCCCGAGGTGTACGGGGCCTTGAAGTAGGGGTGGGTGAAGCCGCCGCTGCCGGTGTCGGTGGGGACGACCAGCCGGCTGTTGCGCTCGGGGTCGTGCAGCGCGTCGAAGAGACGGGCCACCATGCGGGAGTTGTTGCGGAACGCGGGGTGGCTGGTTACGTCGTCGACCTTCTCGCCGTAGATCCTGACCTCCCGGCCGTCCCGGAGGCTCTCGAGGTACTCGTCCCCCGTCTGCGGGCGCGACACGGACCCGGAGGGCCTGGCGGTGCTGATCATGCGGAGTCACCTTTCGAAGCCGGTGGCGTGGCGGGGTGTGGCGCGCGACCACGCGGGCCGACGGCTCCCGCCGACGGTGTGCGCCTGCCGAAATGCTCCAGGAGCGGGCACCGCCCCGACAGTCGGCCGCTGGGGCTAGTACGCGGGTATTAGTTCCGCCCTTCTAGCCACAACGGCCCACTGCCCGCGCCCGGCGAGCGCGTGACAGGCTGCGCCCACCGCACCCCGCCACCCCGCCCCTCCTTGCCCTGCCCTGCTCGTGCCCCTGCCCTCGGATACAGAAGGCGTTGAGGTTGACAGCGTGGAAGCCCTGAAGCGCCCGTCACCGACGGACTCCCCGGAACAGCCCGGCTCCCCGGGACAGGGCGGCACTCCGCCGTCCGGACCGTCCCCCGACGCGTGGCGGGCCCTGCCCGCTCAGCAGCAGCCCGACTGGCCCGATCCCGCGGCGCTGCGGGCCGCCCTGTCGTCCCTGTCCAGTGCGCCGCCGCTGGTGTTCGCCAAGGAGTGCGACACCCTCCTGGACCGGCTGGGCGAGGTCGCCCGCGGCGAAGCCTTCCTGCTCCAGGGCGGCGACTGCGCCGAGACACTGGACGCGGTGAGCGCGGAGTCGGTCCGCGGCAAGCTGGAGGTCCTGCTCCAGATGGCCGCCGTGCTGACGTACGCGGCCGGCCTGCCGGTGGTCAAGGTCGGCCGGATCGCCGGCCAGTACGCCAAGCCCCGCTCGCGGCCCACCGAGACCCGGGACGGGGTGACGCTGCCCTCCTACCGGGGCGACGCCGTCAACGGGCTGGCGTTCACCGCCGAGGCCCGCACCCCCGACCCGGCCCGGCTGGAGCGCGTCTACCACGCCTGCGCGGCGACCCTGAACCTGCTGCGCGCCTTCACCTCGGGCGGGTACGCGGACCTGCACCGGGTGCACGAGTGGAACCGCGACTTCGTGTCCCTGTCCCTGGCGGAACGCCGTTACGAGCGGCTGGCAAGCGAGATCGACGCGGCGCTCGCGTTCATCCGGGCCTGCGGGATGAGCACCTCGACGATGCGCACCACGGAGGTGTTCGCCAGCCACGAGGCCCTGCTCCTCGACTACGAGTCGGCCCTGGTGCGGACGGACCCCGACACGGGGCGGCGGTACGCGCTGTCCGGGCACCTGCTGTGGATCGGCGAGCGCACCCGCCGGCTGGACGGGGCGCACGTCGCGTTCGCCGCGGGCGTCAGCAACCCGCTCGGCGTCAAGCTCGGCCCGGACGCGGCCGTCGGGGACGTACTGGCGCTGCTGGACCGGCTGGATCCGCGGCGCACCCCGGGCCGGCTCACCTTCATCACACGGATGGGGCGGGGCCTGGTGCGCGACCGGCTGCCCGCCCTGGTGGCGGCGGTGCGCGCGGAGGGCGCCCAGGTGGCGTGGGTGTGCGATCCCATGCACGGCAACACCTTCACCGCGCCCAGCGGCCACAAGAGCCGGCACTTCGACGACGTCCTGGACGAGATCACCGGCTTCTTCGAGGTGCACCGCGCCCTGGGCACGCACCCCGGCGGGGTGCATATGGAACTGACCGGCGAGGACGTCACCGAGTGCCTCGGCGGCAGCAACGAGGTCCGCTCCGACGACCTGCACCTGCGCTACGAGACGGCGTGCGACCCCCGGTTGAACCGCGCGCAGTCGATGGACCTGGCGTTCCGGGTCGCGGAGTGGTTCAGCGCCGAGCAGCGCCGGCCGGACCGGCCCCGCCCCGGGCACGTCCCGGTCCGCGCCCCGGACCTGCCCGGGTACGCGCGCGCCGCGGCGCCCGTCGGCTGAACCAGCCGCCGCGGACCCTCGGCCGCCACGGACCTTCCACCGCCCTCCGAGACAAAGGACCCGTCACCGTGCGGCACTTCGAGCACTTCTCCGTCGGCAGCGTCTACGAGCTGGGGGCCACCCGGCTCACGAGCGAGGACATCATCGGGTACGCGCGCGTCTACGACCCGATGCCGTTCCACCTCGATCCCGAGGCCGCCGCCCGCTCCCCCTTCGGCGGTCTGGTCGCCAGCGGCTGGCACACCGGTGCCGTGGTCATGGGGCAGTTCGTGCGCGCGCTGCTCGCGGACTCCGCCTGCCAGGGCTCGTACGGCATGGACGAGGTCCGGTTCCTGAAGCCGGTGCGTCCCGGTGACGAGCTGCGCGGCCGGGCCACCGTGGAGGAGGCCGCGCCGCACCCCCGGCGACCGCACGAGGGCACGGTCCGCTTCCTCGTCGAGGCGGTGGACCAGGACGGGCAGCCGGTGTACCGGATGCGCACCCGGCTGCTGTTCGCCCGCGCGGCGGCCGGGACCACCCGGCGGGAGGCGGCTGCCGCACAGCACTGACCGGACGTACGGGCTGGTCGCCGGCCGTGCGTTCCCCCCCTGCTCCCGTTCCTCCCCGGTCTCCCCCGTCCGGGGAGGAACGGGACTGCCCCGTGTCGGGCCGCGACCCTTTGACCGTACGCACCGTTGCGTCTAGTCTCGGTCAGGTCGACCGGCTCCGGGACGGACGCCGCGACCGACGCGACGAGGAGGACGCGCCATCGACGCCCAGCACGAGCGGGACCGGCCGGCCGGCCGGGCCGCGGCCCGCACCCGCAACGGCCCCCGGCGCAGCGAGGCCGCGCGCGTCGCGGTGCTGCGCGCCGCCGACGACCTGCTGCTGGACGTCGGCTTCCAGGCCATGACGGTCGGCGCGATCGCCGACCGGGCGGACGTCGCCAAGCAGACCATCTACCGGTGGTGGCGGTCGAAGGTGGACATCCTGCTGGACGTCCTGGCGGAGGACCTGCGGGACCCGGCGTTCTGGCCGGAGCTGCCGCACGGCCCGCAGGCCGCGTTGGAGCGGTACGTGACCCACGTGGGCACGGTCTTCACCGAGTCCCCCACCGGCCGCGTCCTGTTCGTGCTCATCGGGCACGCCCTGCACGACCCGGCCACCGCCACGGCACTGCGCCGGGACGTACTGCGGCCGCAGCGGCAGTACGACCGCGGACGCGTCCAGGCGGCACTGCCGCCCCGTCCCGGCACCACCGCGCCCCGGCACCACGCCGACCAGCTCCTCGACCTGGTCGTCGGGGCCGCCTTCCACCGGGCCTTCATGACCGGCCGGCCGCTGGACGCCCGGTTCGTCCGGCAGTTGACCACCGCCGTCCTGGCGCTCCGGGACGGCGTGCCGTCGCCCGGGGTGTCGTCGCCCGGGGTGCCGTCACCCGGGGTGTCGTCCCCCGCCTCCTCCGCCTGAAGGGCTGTCCCCATGTTCCGGACCCGTCGTACCCGTTACACCGCCACGGTGGAGGCGGTCACCACGATCGCCCCCCGGATGGCGCGCGTCACCCTGGGAGGCCCCGGCATGGCGGCCTTCCACTGCGACGAACCGACGCAGTGGGTGAAGCTGTTCGTGACCGATCCGCTGGACGGCCGGACCGCCGGCCGGGCCTACACCGTGCGCCGCACGCACCCGTCCACGCCGCGGATGGACGTCGACGTGGTGCTGCACGGCAACGGCCCCGCCGCCCGCTGGGCCGAAGCCGTCCGCCCAGGCCAGGAGGTCTCCTTCGGCGGCCCGCGCGGCTCCTTCCGCCCCGACCCGGACGCCGGCTACTACCTCCTGGCGGGCGACGAGAGCGCCCAGCCCGCCGTCCTCACCATCGCCGAGAACCTGCCCGCCGCACTGCGCGGCGCCGTCTACCTGGAGGTGTCGGGGCCCGAGGCCGAGACCGAGGTGAGCCTGCCGGCCGGCCTGGACGTGGTGTGGGTGCACCGAGCCGGCCGGGCCAAGGGCGAGGCGCTGCGGGACGCCGTGCTCAAGGCATCCGTCCCGCGGGCACGGGTCGCCGCGTGGGCGGCCGGGGAGTCCGGCGCCGTCCGGGACATCCGCCGCCACTTCCTGGAGGGCCTCGGCCTGGACCGCCACCGGGCCTACGCCAAGGGCTACTGGAAGCGGGACGAGGCCGACCACCGGGACCCGCTCGCCTCCGACTGAGGGGCCCGACCAGAGCGGCCGTGCGGCCGCAGGATCCCCCGGCCACGCCACGCCACGCCACGCCCGCACCGGCACCGCGCTCCTCGCACCGGGCTTCTCCCAACGGACTTCTCCCACCGGACTTCTCCCACCGGGCTTCCCGAGGCACCTCCCCGGGGGCGGCGCGTCACGCGGCCGTGGCCGGTCCGCTCCGCCCGCCCGCGCTCCGCCCGGTCGTCGACAGGAGCAGTACGGCCAGCCCGACGCCCGCCGCGGCCACCCCGCCCACGAACAGCGCGCCACGGGGGCCGAAGGCCGTGCCGACCGCGCCGACGGCCGGGGCGCCGATGACCGTGCCGCCCATCCAGCCGATGGACCAGACCGACATGACCCGGCCGCGCATCTGCGGCGCGGCACCCACCTGCATCAGCGTCTTGGCCGACGAGTTGAAGGTGATGGAACCGGCGCCCACCAGGACCAGCAGCGCCAGGGCCACCGGCAGGCTGGGCGCCAGCGCCGCGGCGCAGATCAGCGCGCCCCAGATCAGCGCCGACACCGACAGCGACCGGGTGCTGAGCCGGCGGCGCCGCATGGCCACCAGCCCGCCCAGCACCCCGCCCGCGCTCATCAGCGCCGTGGCCGCGCCGTAGCCGGCCGAGCCGGAGTGGAACGCCGAGGTGGTGAGCAGCGGCAGGCTCACCGGGAACTCCCAGGTGAGCACCCCGGTCACGTACACCATGACCATCGGATACAGCAGTTCGGGGGTGCGGCGGATGTGGGCCAGACCGGCCCGGATCTGCCCGCTGCCCCGTACCTCCCGCTCGGCGGGGTACAGCTCCGAGGTCCGCAGCATGGCCAGGCTGACGAGTACGGCCAGGAAGGACACCGTGTCCAGGGCGAAGCACGGGGCCACCCCCAGGGCGGCGATGACGAACCCGGCGGCGCCGGGGCCGAGCAGCTTGGCCGTGTTGACGAAGGTGGAGTTGATCGCGATGGCGTTGCTCAGGTGTTCCGCGTCGACCAGCTCGCTGATCATCTTCTGCCGGGCCGGGCTGTCGAAGAGGTTGGTCAGGCCGAGCGTCAGCATGACCACGATGAGCAGCGGCAGGGTCACGAGATCGGCCGCGGTCAGTACGGTGAGCAGGGCGGCCTGCGCGGCGAAGCAGACCTGGGTGAGGGCGAGCAGCCGGCGGGTGTCGTGCCGGTCCACGACCAGGCCGCCCCAGACGCCGAGCAGCAGGACGGGCAGATAGCGGGCGCCGATCACGACGCCCAGCAGGGTGCCGCTGTGGGTGAGTTGCAGGGTCAGCCAGCCGACGGCGATGTTCTGCATCCAGTTGCCGACCACGGACGTGGTCTGCCCGAGGGTGTAGACCCGGTAGTTCCTGACGCGCAGCGAGGCGAAGCCGGCCAGCGGCCGCCCGGCGTCCCGGTCCGGGGCCGGTCCGGCGGTGGGTGTCCGGTCGTGGTGCAGGTCGGTCATCGGCGCACCGGGGCCGGGTCGTGCCCGGCCCGGGCGGGGCGGACGGCCGGGTGCGGCCGCGGCGAGGTCATGTCGCTCCGTTCCGAAGTGGTGACGCCGCCGCCCGCCTCGGCGCGGGCGGCGGCCCGGTCAGGACCGCGCGGCGCCGGCGCCGGGGGTGCCGGTGCCGACGCGGAAGGCGATGGAGTCGGGGAAGGGCACGGCCACGCTGGTACCGGTGTCGGTGAGGTGTCCGGACGCCGGGGAGACGCGGAACAGGTTCACCGTGCCGCTCGCCTCGTTGGCGACGAACAGCCATCGGCCGCCGGGGTGGAGGGCGAAGCTCCACGGGGTGACACCCCCGCAGGGCACCCGCTGCACCTCGGTGAGCAGGTGGGTGGCCGGGTCGGTGGCGAAGACGACGAGGGTGTTCTCGGCGCGGTTGGAGGTGTAGACGTGGCGGCCGTCGCGGCTGACGGCCAGTTCGGCGGCGCTGGTGGCTCCGGTGTGGCCCGGGGTGTTCGTCGACACTGTCTGACGATGTGTCAGTTCACCTCGGACGGCGTCCCAGTGCAGGGCCTGGAGGTCGGCGGTCAGCTCGTTCAGCAGGTAGACCGTCCGCCCGTCGGGGTGGAAGGCCAGGCGGCGGGGGCCGGACCCCGGTGCCGTCGGGTAGCCGGCGGGGCCGTCGGGTGCGCCGGCGGACAGCCGGTGGGTGTCGGGGTCGTAGTCATGGACGAACACCCGGTCCGCGCCGAAGTCCGCGACCAGCGCGTGCCCGCGGTGCGGGGCGACGACCACATGATGCGGGTGCGGGCCGGTCTGCCGCGGGCTGGGTCCGGAGCCGGTTTCCCGCACCCGGGAGGCCACGGCGCCGAGCCGGCCGGCCGTGTCCAGCGCGACGGTCGCGGCGGCGCCGGCCGCGAAGTCGGCCACCAGCAGGGCGCCCGCGTCCGGGGCCGGCCCGATGAAGGACAGTCCGCCGCTGCCGGTCGGGGTCGGCTCCGTCTGGACCTCGCCGATCTCGCGCAGGGCCCCGGAGGTGTCGTCGATGCGGAAGGCGCGGACGAATCCGCCCTGCTCGGCGCCGGCGACGTAGAGCACCGGGCGGGTGGGGTGGGTCGCGACCCAGCCCGCGCTGACCTGCGCGACCGCGCCCAGCGGGGTCATGGTGCCGTGGCCGGGGTCGAAGCGCACCGCGTGCACCTGGCCCTGTCCCCAGGTGCCGACGTAGAGCAGGTCGCCGGTCCGGCCCGGTGGGCCCGGTGCGGCGGCGGCCGGTGCGGCGGAGAGCGGCGGCAGGGCGGTGGCGACCGACGTGGCGAGCGCCGCCAGGACGGTACGGCGGGAAGGCCGCCGGCGCGGCCGGTCGCCGCTCTGGGGGCCGTGCGCGAGTGCGTTCATCGGGGACGCCCTTCTCCTGTCACAAGCCACCAGAATTGTCGAACAAAGACGCAGGGAACGTAACGCTCGCGACCTCCCCGAGCAAGGTCAGCGCCGGAAGAACTCATGACTTGCACCAAAAATCCCGATTGACCCCCTTCTACTTGTCAGACAAAGATTGCACGTCGAGAGCGTCACCCGCGGTCCACCCCCGCACCCGCCCCGCATCCGCCGCGAGCGGACCCTTCACGGGGACCTCAGCACCCCTGTTGTCCAACAATCTTGGACAGTCCATCCGGGCTCAGCTCGGTAAAGAAGGTTTTTCCAGCAGACTCCTTGTAGCCATGAGTCGCCAGTGTTACGTTCCGACACAGCTTGTAGGACAATCTCAATCGCACCCCGTCACATACGACCGCCGCCACAGGCGCGAGCGCACGGCCTTCTCGTCTCGTCAACGAGGGGGAGGTCGAGGAGACAGACATGTCGACCAGTCAGCGCAATTCCCACCCGGAGGCCCTCCGTCTCGAGGACGTCACCCTTCAGTTCCCCGGCACCCACCGACCGGCCATCGAGAACGTGTCGTTCAAGGTCGACCGCGGCAAGGTGGTCGCCGTGATCGGCCCCAGCGGGTGCGGAAAGAGCACCATCCTCAACCTGGCCGCCGGACTGCTCACCCCCACCCGGGGGGAGGTCCACTACGCGGGCGAGCGGGTCAGTGGCGTCAACTCCGACGCGGCGTATGTGACTCAGCACTCCCACCTGCTGCCCTGGCTGAGCGTCAAGGGCAACATCGGTCTGGCGCTCAAGTTCCGCAAGGTACCCAAGGACGAACGCGACGAGCGCATCGCCCACTGGGTGCGGCTGGTGGGCCTGACCGGCTTCGAGAACCACTTCCCCCGGGAGCTGTCCGGCGGTATGCAGAAGCGCTGCGCGATCGCCCGCGCGCTGATCTACAACCCGTCCATCGTGCTGATGGACGAGCCGTTCGGACCGCTCGACGCCATCACCCGGCTCGAGCTCCAGCAGGAACTGCTCAACATCTGGCGCGAGCAGAACGGAACCCTCATCTTCGTCACCCACGATCTCAACGAGGCCATCTACCTGGCCGACGAGGTCGTCGTGATGTCGAAGGGTCCGGGCACGATCCGCCGCGTGCTCCCCGTCCCCTTCACCCGCCCCCGGCAGATCGGCGAACTCGTCGAGTCACCCGAGTTCTCCGAGCTCTACAACGACCTGTGGAGCCTTTTCGCGGCCGAGCGGAAGGCCGCCGCGTAACACGGGAACACCAGGTCCCCGTTCCGCTCCGTTCCCCGAGTCACCAAGTCACCACGCCGGTCGTGCCGTCATGCCCCCATGTCTTCTCCCCCATGACGTCATGCCCTGCCGCCAAGTGAGGTCACAGCTTTGATATCGATCACGGAAGAGATCGCCGTACCGAGTCCCCCCGGACGTGTCTGGGAAGTCATCTCCGACCCCTCGGCGGTGGTGTCCTGCATCGGCGGTGCCGAGCTGGGGGCGTCGCACGAGGACGGGTCCTTCGACGGGACGCTGGCCATCAGGTTCGGTGGTCTGCGGGTGAAGTTCGCCGCGCGGGTCGCTCTGGACCTGGACGAGGCCGCGCACGAGGGCCGGCTCACCGCTCGCGGCGGTGACGGGCAGGGCGCCACCCGGTTCAGCGCCGGCGCCACCTTCAGGGTCACCGAGGGGGACACCCCGGGCAGCTCGCGGGTGCTGTGCGACGGCGAGATCAAGCTCAACGGCAAGCTCGCCAAGCTGATCGAGTCGGGCGCGGGGGTGGTGGTCTCCCGGATGACGAAGGAGTTCACCGAGGAACTGGTGAAGGTGTGCGCCGAGCCGGTCGCGGCGACGACTTCCGTGCCGGTCGCGGTGGCGGCCCGGCCGGCCGGGCCACTGGCCCGGTTGCGGGCCTGGTGGGCGGGGCGCAGGGCCAGGCGCCTGGCGGCGCGGCGGGCGGCGGGCACATCCGGTGAGGCACTGGGCCAGGGAGGACGGCGATGACAACGACACCGAGGCACAACAAGGTGATCGAGCGGCTCGCGGCCGGTGAGCACGTGTTCGCGACGTTCTCGGCCGCCGAGCCGACCGCCGCGGTGGAACTGACCACCACCGACTACGACGGGGTGGTGTTCGAGATGGAACACAAGCCCTGGGACATCAACGCGCTGCGGGACAGCTTCCAGTATCTGCTGAGCCGCCGCCAGATCCACGAGGCGGACAGTCTCGCGCCGGCCGTCACGCCGATGGTGCGCATTCCCGCCAACGGCGCGGAGCGGGCCCAGTGGCATGCCAAGCAGGCCCTGGACCTGGGCGCGTTCGGGATCATCTGGCCGCACATCTCGACGGTCGAGGAGGCCCGCAACGCGGTGGCCGCCTGCCGCTACCCGCGGCTGCCCGGCACGCCCGGTTACGAGCCGGCCGGGCTGCGCGGGGACGGCCCGCACGCCGCGACCCGTTACTGGGGCATCTCCAACATCGAGTACTACGCCAAGGCCGATGTGTGGCCGCTGGCCGAGGACGGCGAGATCCTGGTGGGGCTGATGATCGAGGACCAGCAGGGCATCGAGAACCTGCCCGACATCCTCGACCAGGTCCCCGGCATCGGCCTGATCCTGATCGGCGAGGGCGACATGAGCCAGGAACTCGGTGTCCCCCGCCAGTACGAACACCCCCGGGTCCTGGAGTGCAAGCGGCAGATCCTCGGCATCTGCGCCCGGCGCGGCGTCCCGGTGGGCCATCCCCATGTGACGGCCGGCAACGTCGAGCAGGTCCTCGCCGACGGCTACCGCTTCCTCATGTCCGCACCGGTGCGCACCTACCCCGGCCTGGCGAAGGCCCGCGAGCTGACCGGCCGGGCCTGACACACCCCCCCTTTTCGGAGCACACTCATGATCATTGACTGTCACGGCCACTTCACCACGGCGCCCCCGGCGCTCGGTGAGTGGCGCCACCAGCAGATCGCGGCGTTCGAGGACTCCGGCGCCCGCCTGTCCCCCGACACCCTGCGCATCAGCGACGACGAGATCCGCGCCGCCATCGAGAACGGGCAGCTCAAGCTGCAGGTCGAGCGCGGCACGGACCTGACCGTGTTCTCGCCGGGCGCGGGCAAGATGGCCCACCACTACGGCGACGAACACACCAGCCTGGACTGGTCCCGGGTCAGCAACGACCTGATCGCCCGGGTGTGCGGCCTGTTCCCCGACCGGTTCGTGGGCGTGTGCCAGCTGCCGCAGTCCCCCGGTGCCGCACTGCCCGCCTCCGTCACCAACTCGGTGGCCGAACGGGAGCGCTGAGTCGAGGAGTTGGGGTTCGTGGGCTGTCTGCTCAACCCCGACCCCTCGGACGGCTACTACCAGGCGCCGCCGCTCACCGACCGGGTGTATTACCCGCTGTACGAGAAGATGGTCGAGCTCGACGTGCCCGCGATGGTGCATGTGGCCATGTCACGCAACCCCGCCCTGCAAGGCACCTGCGCGCACTACCTGGCCGGTGACACGGCGGCGTTCATGCAGCTGTGCGAGTCGGACCTGTTCACCGACTTCCCGACACTGCGGCTGATCCTGCCGCACGGCGGCGGGGCGGTGCCGTACCACTGGGGCCGCTACCGGGGCATGATGCAGGACCGCGGCCGGCCGCCGCTTCAGGAGTCGATCCTGCGCAACGTGTACTTCGACACCTGCGTCTACCACAAGCGCGGCATGGAACTCCTCCTCGACATCATCCCGAGCGAGAACGTGCTGTTCGCCTCGGAGATGATCGGCGCGGTGCGCAGCGTGGACCCCGAGACCGGGCGCCGCTTCGACGACACCAAGTACACCCTCGACTCCATCGACACCCTCAGTGAGGCGGACCGCCGGGCCGTCTACGGCGACAACGCCCTGCGGGTCTTCCCCCGCCTCGCGGCACACGTGAAGGGATCTTGAGACATGAAGCTCTACGAAGCGCTGGCCGAGGCGTTCGTCAAGGAAGGCACCCGTGATGTCTTCGGCATGATGGGCGACGCCAACATGCACTGGATGGCCGCGCTGGCCGACCGCGGGGTGCGGCTGTACGAGGTCCGCCACGAGGGCTCCGGCCTGGGCATGGCCGACGGCTGGGCCCGCGGCGCCGGAGCGCCCGGTGTCCTCACCACCACCAGCGGCCCCGGTGTCTCCCAGCTGGCCACCTCGATGCTGTGCGCCAGCCGGGCCCGCACCCCGCTGGTCGCGTTCTGCGGGGAGACCCCGCTGGGCGACGAGGGCGCCACCCAGTACCTGGACCAGCGGCGTTTCGCCGCCGCCGTCGAGTGCGACTTCCTGCACCTCACCCGGCCCGAGCTGGCCCAGGAGACCGTGCGCCAGGCCTTCTACCGGGCCCGCACCCAGTCCCGGCCGGTCATGATCAGCGCGCCGTTCGACGTGCAGGTCGCCGAACTCGACGACTACGACGAGGACTACACCCCCTCGACCGCCCTGATCGACACCGCCCGGCTGCTGCCCGACCCGGCCCGCGTCCAGGCCGCCGCCGACCTGGTCCAGGACGCCAAACACATCGTGGTCATCGCCGGCCGCGGCGCCCGCAAGGCCGAGGCCGGCGAACAGATCCTCGCCCTCCAGGAACAGACCGGCGCCCTGCTGGCCACCACCTTGCAGGCGAAGAACTGGCTGTGCGACCGCACCGACTTCCACGTCGGGCTCTCCGGCCTGTTCGGCGACAAGCTCTCCATGGAACTGCTCCAGGAGGCCGACTGCGTCATCGCGGTCGGCGCCAGCCTGAACCACTACACCATCGAGTCCGGCTACCTCTATCCCGAGGCCAAGTACATCCAGATCGACACCGCCCCGCACCTGGTGATGGGCAACGGCAGGACCGCCGACTGCTATCTCCAGGCCGACGCGGTCACCGCCCTGACCGAACTGACCCGCACCCTGAAGGAGCGGTCGGTGCGCCTGGAGGGCTACCACACCGAGCAGACCCGCCGGCACCTCACCGGCCGCCTCCAGCAGCCCGAGTACGTCCGCGAGCCCGGCCGTCTCGACCCGCGCGAGGCGATCTGGATCCTCGACCACGAACTCCCCGCCGACATGGGCCTGGTGCTGGGCAGCGGCCACCAGACCGACTTCGGCACCATGCTCTTCCAGCGCTCCCGTGACGTGCTGTCCAACTACGGCATGTTCGGCGCCATCGGCCAGGCCCCGCTGATCGCCCTCGGCCAGATGATCGCCAAGGGCAACCGGCCCGGCTTCGTCGTCGAGGGCGACGCCAGCTTCCTGATGCACCTGCCCGAGTTCGAGACCGCCTGCCGCTACGACATCCCCCTCCTGGTCGTCGTCATGAACGACCAGGGGCTGGGCGCCGAGTACCACAAGGCGAAGGCCAAGGGCCTCGACCCCGACCTGGCCACCATCCCCACCCCCGAACTCGGCGCCGTCGCCGAGGCGCTGGGCGGCGGCGGAGCCACCGTCCGCACCGCCGACGAACTGCGCACCGCACTCGCCGCGTACGTCCGCTCCCCCCGCCCCACCGTCATCGACGTCCGCATCACCCGCGAAGTACTCAGCACCCCCTACCGCCGCATCCAGTACGGCGAGGACGTGTGAGCGGGAAGAAGGGAACACCCATGCCTACACAGCTCAAGGTGATGCTGGGCAACCACCCGCACACCCGCCCGTTGAAGGACGGCACCGTCCCCGTGCCGGGGGTGGACTGCCAGTACCCGGAGTCCACTCCGCTGCCCCCGGCCTTCGCCCGGATGGTCCGCGACCTGGCCTACGACATCTGCGAGATGCCGATGGCCACCTACCTCCAGGCGCTGGACGCCGGCATCCCGGTGACACTGCTGCCGGTGGTGCTGGTGGGCAGCACCCACCACCGCTCCCTGACCCGGCTGCCCGAGGGCCCGGAACTGAGTCCGGCGGATCTCGCCGGCCGCCGGGTGGGCGTCCGCGCCTACGGCCAGACCACCGGTCTGTGGGTGCGCGGCTGGCTCCAGGAGGAGTACGGGGTCAAGTCCTCGGACGTCACCTGGGTGACCACCGAGGACGTCCATGTCGCCCAGTACGTCAACCCGCCGAACGTGGAGCGGTCGAAGGCCGAGCGGGTCGCGGACCTGCTGCGCTCCCACGACGTGGCGGCGGCGGTGCTCGGCCCCAAGGCGATCGGCGGGCAGGGCGCGGGCCTGGTGCCGCTGGTGGCGGACGCCGAGCGGGCCGGGCAGGCGTGGATCGAACGGCACGGGACGATCCCGGCCAACCATCTGCTGGTGGTGCGCGACGACGTCCTGCGGGACTCACCGGACGCCGTGCACGCCGTGTACCGGGCGCTGGAGCAGGCCATCGCGGACACCGCGGGCGAGCGCGACGGCTCCCCCGCCGGCCGCGCGGTCACCGCCGGCTGGAGCCCGCGGCTCACCGCGTGCGTGGCGGTCGCCGCCCGGTACGCCCGGGAACAGGGCCTGATCGGCAAGGCCGTGGACGTCGCGGCGATCGAGCGGAAGACGGCCTTCCTCACCGCTTGAGGACCCGGCGGACACCTGCACAACCAGTGAAAGGAGGAGCGGCGATGGGTGAGCCGGTAGGGCTGCGCAAGCGGGGCAACCCGCCCACGCGCAAGCCGGAGATCTGGACCCCCGACCTGCTCGACAAGGTCGCCTGGCGGGTGAAGGCGGCGCACGAACCCTTCCGGGGTGTGGCCACCTCGGACGGCATCCGGCCGGGACTGTTCCCGCTGCGCGACACCGGAGCGGACGTCCGCGAGGTGACCCGGGCGGCGGAGGAGTACCTCGTGGGCCTGACCGAGGAGCGGCGCGCCGAGGGCCGGTTCGCGATGGACGACGAGAGCTGGCGGCACTGGAACAACGGCGCCCGCTACTTCCTGCGCCACGGTGTGCTGCTGGAGGACCTCGACGACGTCGGCCGGCAGCAGGCCATGAATGTCGTCCGGGAGAGCCTCAGCGCGGCCGGCTACGGCCAGCTGACCGACCTGATGCACCTCAACCTCACCATCGGTGAGCTGAGCGACAACACCCACGGCCTCAACGAGTGGCTGTACTGGTTCTCCGTCTACGGGGAGCCGGAGAACGGCGGCCCGTGGGGCTGGCAGCTCGACGGCCACCACGTCAACGTCAACTGTGTCTTCGTCGGGAATCAGATGGTCCTCACCCCGTCCTTCCTGGGCGCCGAGCCGGTGGTGGCCGGGGGTGGGAAGTACGCCGGGACGGTGGCCTTCCGGGGCGAGGAGGCGCTCGGCCACGAGCTGTTCACCCAGCTCGACCGCGGGCAGCGGGAGCGCGCCACCCTCGCGGCCGGCCGGCCCGAGGAGTTGCTGGTCGGGGCGTTCCGGGACAACTACGAGCTGGACTACCAGGGGCTGCCGCTGTCCGAGCTGTCGGCCGGCCGGCGGGAGACCGCGCGCCAGCTCCTCGGCCTGTATGTGAACCGGGCCCGCGCGGACCAGGCCCGCACCCGGATGCGGGAGGTGCTGGACCACGAGGGCGACACCTACTTCGGCTGGGCCGGGGACCCCGACGGCACCTTCTACTACCGCTTCCACAGCCCGGTGATCATCGTCGAGTTCGAGCACATGCCCGGTGTGTTCTTCGACAACGACTATCCCTCGCGCCGGCACATCCACACCGTCGTGCGCACCCCCAACGGCAACGACTTCGGCGTCGACCTGCTGCGTCAGCACCACGAGCGGCACCACCGGCACCGTCCCTCGACACAAGAGACACAAGGAGAAGAGAAATGAAGCTGGTGCTCGGCCGTGACGATCTCGCGGCAGCCGCGCTGTCGGCGGCCCGGGAAGCGGGCGCGGAGCCGGAGCGGGTCGGCATCAAGCCGGTGCACAAGGCGTCGCGTGGTTTCGTGAACCGGTCCGACGTCGACCTGTGCGAACTGGCCATCGTGACCGTGCTCCAGGCCCTGGCCCACGGCAAGCCGGTCCTGCTGCTGCCGGTCACCACCCTCGGCCGGCACCAGCACCAGACCCTGGTCACCCTCGGCGGGCTGAGCGTCGCCGACGTCGAGGGCCACCGGGTCGGGGTGCGCGCCTGGAGCCAGACCACCGGTGTGTGGGTGCGCGGCTTCCTCACCGAGCAGTACGGTGTCGACCTGCGCAAGGCGCGGTGGACGACGTACGAGGGCCATCACGTCGAGGGCGCCGAGGACCCGTCCTGGGTCACCCGGGCGCCGGAGGGCACCAAGCTGCCGGCCGACTTCCTGGCCGGGAACGTCGACTTCGGCATCATGGGCAACGAACTGCCCGCCGACGACCGCATCCGCACCGCCATCGACGACGCGCAGGCGGTCGCCGAGCAGTGGTCGAAGGACCAGGGGTTCATCCCCGTCAACCACGTGGTCGGCGTCTCCGAGGCCGCCGCCGCGCGGTATCCCGACGCCGTGCTGGCCGCGTACGACGCGATGGCCGCCGTACTCGCCGCCAAGGAGGAGACCGGCCGGCCCTTCCCGCTGCACCCGGTCGGCTTCGAGGCCCTGCGCGGCGCGTTCACCAAGGCCGCCGGCTACGCGCTGGAACAGGACGTCATCCCCCGCGCGGTGGACTACGACGAACTCGTCGAGCGGACCTGCACGGCACTCGGTGTGTCGCCGGCCCGCCTCGGCGGCTGACACCCCCGCCCCCACACCTCAGAACGAAGAAGGACAGCCACGTATGGACAAGCTCACGGTCGTCGTCGGGGACTACCCGCACGCGCAGCCCCTGCTGGACGGCGACATCACGATGGACGGGTACGCCGTCGACCCGGTCGAGGTCAAGCCGGTCATCGGCGCCTACCGGCGGATGATCCGGGACCTGGAGTTCGACGTGTGCGAACTCGCCCCCGTCTCCTACCTGATGGCACGTCAGGAAGGCATCGCGCTGACCGCCGTCCCGGTGTTCCTCAACCGGCGCTTCCACCACGGTGACGTGCAGTGCGCCGCGCACTCCGGCATCCGGGTGCCGCGCGACCTGGAGGGCCGCCGGATCGGGGTGCGCGCCTACTCGGTGAGCACCGGGGTGTGGGTGCGCGGTGTGCTGCGCGACGAGTACGGCGTGGACATCGACACCATCACCTGGGTGGTGGACGACGACGACCACATCGAGGGCCGGGTGCCCGCCAACGTCGAGCGGGTCACCGACGGCCGCTCGCTGGGTGAACTGCTGCGCGCCGGCGAGATCGACGCCGCGCTGACCGGCAACGCCGGCACCGGCCGGGCCGGCGCCCCGAAGGCCGGCTGGACCGCCACCGCCGAACCCGAGGCCGGCGGCGACGAGAGCCCCTACCCGCTCTTCCCGGAGGCCGGCACCCTCGCCGTCGACCACTACCTGCGCAAGGGCGTCTACCCCCTGCACTCCCTCGTCTCGGTACGCACCGAACTGGTGGAGCGCGACCCGGAGCTGCCGACCAGGCTGTACGCGGCGTTCGCCGAGAGCAAGCGCCGCCACCTCACCGCGCGGCCCGACTGGGCGGCGGTGCCCCGCCTGGCCCGCCAGGCCCGTGACATCGGCGGCGACCCCGTCCCCTACGGCATCACCGCCAACGAGCCGAGCCTCATCGCCATGGTCCGCTTCGCCACCGACCAGGGCCTGCTGGACCCGGACTTCCCCGCCGACCTCACGGCCCTGTTCGCCGCGGGCGACTACCCGGACGCCTGAACCACCCCAAGAACAAGACCCAAGAACAAGACCCGAGAACAAGACCCGAGAACAAGACACGGACGAGACAAGGAGCCGGACCCCCGCATGGACTTCGTAGACGCCCACTGCCACATCATCTCCGCGGACACCAGCAGCTACCCGCCAGCCCCCCTCGGTGGCAAGCAGTCCGCCTGGGCCGCCACCCGCCCGGTCACCGCCGAAGGCATGCTCGCCCGCATGGACGAGACCGGCATCGACCAGGCCGTCCTGGTGCAGGCCACCACCCACTACGGCTACGACAACTCCTACGTCCTGGACAGCAGCCGCAGCCGGCCGGACCGCTTCGTCGCCGTCGGCACCGTCGACCCGCTGCGGCCCGACGCCGCCGACTCGCTCAAGGCCGCCGTCGGCGAGGGCGGTCT
This sequence comes from Streptomyces sp. JW3, assembly GCF_052216785.1. NCBI lineage: Bacteria > Bacillati > Actinomycetota > Actinomycetes > Kitasatosporales > Streptomycetaceae > Streptomyces > Streptomyces sp. JW3. The sequence continues at coordinate 20,965 of NZ_JBQOUX010000103.1, forward strand.
GGCCGGGGTGCGGCTGTTCACCAGCGGCAGCACCGTACCCACCCAGGGCGAGTGGTTCGTCGCCCCGGAGACCTTCCCGTTCTGGGAGCGGGCCGCCGAACTGGGCCTGCCGGTCTGCCTCCAGATGCGGCTGGGCGCGGCCACCGGACAGCTGGTGGAACTGCTGGAGCGGTTCCCCGGTGTGAAGGTGCTCCTGGACCACATCGGCTACCCCGACATCGCCGCCTCGCCCGCACAGGCCGGCGCCGACGTCGCCGCCCTCGGCGTCCACCCCGGCCTGCACCTCAAGCTCACCCACCGCAACCTGGAGCGGCTGCACGACGCCGGTGACCAGGCCGCCGACTTCCTCACCCCGGTCGTCGAGTCCTTCGGCGCGGCACGCATCGCCTGGGGCTCCAACCTCCCCGCCGCCGAACAGTCGCTGCCCGAACTGCGCGCCCTCGCCGAAGGCGTCCTCGCCGCGCTGCCCGAGACGGACCGGCAGGAGATCTTCGCCGGGACGGCCCGCCGGCTGTACCCGCACCTGGCCCGGCGCGGCGCCTGACCGTCCCGCCGGTGCCCCTGACCGGCCCCTCCGCACCGACCCACAAGGTGATCACCATGGATTCCAACGGTCTCGACGACGCCGCCGGCCGCACCTCGCTGACCCGGCAGAGCCAGGCCTACGAGGGTCTGCGCTCGCTGCTGCTGTCGGGCAGCATCGAACCGGGGACCCGGCTCACCGAGGCCGACCTGACCCGCATGTTCAGCGTCTCGCGCAGCACCATGCGCACGGTGCTGGTCCGGCTGGCCCAGGAGGGGTACGTCACCAGCGAGCCGAACCGCGGCGTGCGGACCCGGCACTTCTCCGTCGAGGAGGCCGCGGACATCCTGGAGGCGCGCGAGACCCTGGAGTCGGCGCTCGCGGGCAAGGCCGCGGAACGGGGCACCGACGAGGAGATCCAGGCCCTGCGCCGCACGCTGGAGGCGATGGAGGACTGCAAGGCGCGCGGCGACGCGACGGGCTACTCGCGGGGCAACCGGCGCTTCCACCAGCAGGTGAAGGAGGCCGCCCACCAGCGGACCCTGGCCCGGGCGTACGACATCCTGCTCTACCCCTTGGTGATGCGGCAGTACCGCAACCTGTCCGCGCCGCACCCCCGGGCCGGCTCGCTGGAGGAGCACCAGGCCATTCTCTGGGCCGTCATCACCCGCAACCCGCAGGCGGCCACCGCCGCCATGCTGCACCACGTCGGCAGCGCCAGACGGGCCCTGCTGCTCCAGGCCGAGCGGCAGCGCCTGGCCGCCGCCCGGCCGGCGGACGTCTGAGGAGGTGCCTCCCCCGCTCTCCGTGCCCGCGCGACACCCTCCGGAAAGGCAGCCCATGCACCAGCGAGTGAGTACCGAAGCGGGAGTGGTCGAGGGCATCCCGGGACGTGACCGGTCGGTCACCGTCTTCCGCGGCATCCCCTACGCGGCCCCGCCGGTCGGCGAGCTGCGCTGGCGGCCGCCGCGACCACCGGTGCCCTGGACCGGGGTGCTCCCGGCCAACAGATTCGGCCCGATGTGCCCGCAGCTGCCGGGGTCCGAGCGGGACGGCAACGACCTGCCGATGAGCGAGGACTGCCTGCGCCTCAACGTCTGGACCGCGGCGGACCCCGGCGACCGGCGGCCGCGTCCGGTGCTGGTGTGGATCTACGGCGGCGGCTTCCGCGTCGGCACCGGCGGCAACCCCCGCTACGACGGCGAGGCACTGGCCCGTAAGGGCATCGTGGTGGTCACCTTCAACTACCGGCTGGGCGCCCTCGGTTTCCTGGCCACCCCCGGGCTGAGCGAGGAGTCCGAGCACCACGTCTCGGGCAACTACGGACTGCTCGACCAGATCGCCGCCCTGAAGTGGGTCCGGCGCAACATCGCCGGCTTCGGCGGCGACCCCGACCGGGTCACCGTCGCCGGACAGTCGGCCGGCGCCGGATCGGTCAACTTCCTCGCCATGTCACCGCTGGCCGAGGGACTCTTCCAGCGGGCCGTCGCGCAGAGCCACGCGCGCCACGCCCGCGACCCCGAACTGCGCTATCTGTCCTCGTCCTACCGGACACCGGCCGACGCCGAGGCGGCCGGCGCCCGGTACGCGGCGGCCCGCGGCGCGCACACCCCGCGCCAACTGCGCGCCCTGCCCTGGCAGAAGCTGGTCGAGGGCGACGCCTCCGCGATCGACGACACCGTCGACACCGGGAGCGCCGCCAAACCGCCGCTGTTCCGGCCGGTCGTGGACGGCTGGGTGATTCCGTACGGCTACGCCGAGACGTATGCCAAGGGGGCGCAGAACGACGTCTGGTATCTCGCCGGGAGCAACCTCGACGAGAGCGGGGCGGTGCCCGCGAGCACCTTCGCCGCGTACCGGGCGGCCGGCCGCAAGGCGGGGCGGCCCGGCGCCCCGCCGGTCCATGTGACCCGGCAGGAGTACGTCGCCGCGGCCCGGCGGAAGTTCGGGACGCTGGCCGGCGAGTTCCTCCGGCTCTACCCGGGCCGCACCGACGAAGAGGCGGCGCACGCCCATTGCGCGGCGGTCCGGGACAATGCCAGGATCTCCACCTGGCTGTGGGCGAAGGACTGGGCCGCACACGCGAACCGGCCCGTGTACACCTACTTCTGGACCTACGCCGCCCCGGCGGCCGGCCAGGACCCCCGCCGCGCCTCGCACGGCTGCGAGATCGACTTCGTACTCGGCAACCTGCACCCCGACCGTGCCGAGTGGACCGCCGAGGACCACGGCATCGCGCGGACGATGACCGGTTACTGGGCCAACTACGTGGCCACCGGCGACCCCAACGGACCCGGACTGCCGCACTGGCCCGCATGGACCCCGGACACCCCGGCGGTCATGGAGGTCGGTGCGGGCTTCGGCCCCATCCCGCTGGCCGACCCGCCCCGGCTCGACTTCTGGCAACGCTATTTCCGTACCCAGCACGCCTGGTGACAGGAGACCTTCATGACCCACGACCACACCGGCCGCACCGCCCGCAGCGGCTTCCGGCTCCCGTCCGCCGGGCGGCGGCTGCTCGCCGCGGCCTCGGCCGCGGTGCTCGCCCCGGCCCTGCTCACCGCCTGCGGCAGCGGTTCCGGCACCACGACCACCGCGGACGGACTCACCGAGGTCACGGTGGGCGGCGGCGGCAGCATCTTCGACACCCCGCTCCAGGTCGCCGACGCGCAGGGCTTCTTCAAGCAGCAGGGCCTGAAGATGAAGTTCGTGACCCTGACCGCGTCGACCGGTCCGTCGGCGCTCCAGTCGGGTTCGGTGGACTTCTTCGACAGCAGCCCCACCGGTTTCGTGACCTCCCTGTCCAAGAAGCTGCCGCAGATCGCGGTCTCCGCGGACGGCCTGGGCAACCCGCTCGGCCTCGTCGTGAGCAAGAAGTTCGCCGCCGCCCACGACCTGACCGCGAAGTCGCCCGCCGAGCGGGTGGCCAAGGCGCTGTCCGGCTCCACCGGCGGCGCCAGCTCGGAGAACACCAAGGCCGAGGCCGGCATCTTCCTGAAGAAGTACGGTGTCGACCCCGACAAGAAGGTGAAGTGGGTCTCGCTGCCGAGCCCGGCCGCCGACAAGGCCGCCATCAACAGCGGCTAGATCGACTGGTTCCTCACCTCCGAGCCGATCCCGCTCCAGATCCAGGACGCCGGGGACGGCATCGTGGTCGCCGACCCGGTCAAGGTCCCCCAGTGGGCCGCCGAGCAGGCCGGTTACGGGCAGGTCGTGGTGACACAGAAGAGCTACGCCGCCCAGCACCCCGACATCGTGAAGAAGTTCGTCGCGGCGGTCCAGCAGGCGACCGCCTACATGAGCACCCACCTGAAGGACAGCAACGACAAGTCGGTGCTCCAGGCCGCGCAGAAGGCCCTGACCGGCGTACCGGACGACGTGGTGCAGGGCAGCCTCCAGCAGGTCGAGTGGCCCACCGACGGGTCGATGAACGCCGCGGGGTGGCAGAAGACCATGGCCTTCCTGGACAGCCTGGGCACGCTCCCCGACGGCGCGAAGGTCACCGCTGACAACTGGACCAACAAGTACCTGCCGTAGACGGCCCGCGTGCCGCGCCCGGCCAACTGGAAGGAGCAGACGATGGCGACTGCCACCAGCAGTGCGGAAAGCAAGACCGAGGTCGAGAAAGTGAGCCCTGCGAACAGCGTGAGGAACAGTGCGTGGCGGCGGACCGCCCTGGTGGTGGTGGCGCGCATCGCGGTGATCGCCCTGTGTCTGATCCTGTGGCAGGTGATGAGCGGGCCGGTGCTGCCGGAGTACGCCGTCAGCAAGCCCACCGACGTGTCGCACGCCCTGTGGGACCTGCTCGGCTCGTCGACCGGATGGCTCGACATCAAGGCGACCGCGATCGAGATCGTGGCGGGCTTCGGGATCGGGGTGGCGATCGGCACCGTGATGGGTCTGGTGCTGGGTTCGGTGCCGCTCGCGGGCCAGGTCCTGGAGCCGCTCATCGCGGCCGTCAACGGCATCCCCAAGATCGCGCTCGCCCCGCTGTTCCTGCTGTTCTTCGGCATCGGCCCGATGTCGAAGATCACCATCGCGGCGGCGGGGGTGGCCTTCGTGGTCTTCTACAACGTCTACCTGGGGTTGCGGCTGCGGGAGCGCGAGCTGGTGGAGATCGTCCAGGTGATGGGCGGGCGCCGGCACCACGTGCTGAGCTATGTGACGCTGCCCACCCTGGCGGCGCCGTTCTTCGCGGCGCTCAAGACGGGTGGACCGCTGGCCATCCTCGGGGTCATCGGCGGTGAGTTCATCGCCTCCACCGAGGGGGTCGGCCACGAACTGTTCACCGCGGCCACCAACCTGGACGCCCCGACCGAGTTCGCCGGTCTGATCGTCCTGGTGGCGATGACGCTGATCCTCAACGGGGTGCTCACCGCGCTGGACACCCTCGCCCTCAAGCACCTCGGCCTGGGCGACCGGCGCACCCGGGGCAAGACCGCCTGAGCGGGCCCGCGGCCGTCGCGGGCGGCACTGGACGCGCACGCCTCGGGGCCCGGCGCCGGACGCGATGTCCGGTGCCGGGCCCCGAGCGATCCGTGCGGGCCGCTCCACCGCCCGGCCGGCGCGCAGCTGACCTTCTCCCACGTCGCACGAGGAGTGATCTGCGGCTGGCACCGGACGGATCCGGTGTCCGGAGGGGGCCCGCGGCCGGGTCAGGCCGGTGGCCCGAGGGGCCCCGGCGCGGGACTGGCGCGCCCCCCGCTGCCCCCGGCCCGCTCCGCCGCGTACGTCCTGACGTCACTCGACTCGATCACTGGCGACTCGATCACTGGATCGACGACCATCCCAGCCCTTTTCCTCAGCTGTGTCCTGGCTGCCGCAACGTATCCGGCCGAGCGGGCGCCCCACACCCGACACGCACTTTTCGGGCATTAGCCGTATTTACGACTGTTGTTGTGGGCCGGTGCGGTCAGTTCTCCGCGACCTCGGCGTACGACTGCGACAGCTCGGGCGCGCCGCTGGCCGCCCACTCGTGGCCGGAGGCGACCACGTCGAACTCCCGGCCGGAGGCGAGCCGGACCACCGGCTGGCCGTCCGCCCGGAACCCCCAGGCGGCGCCCGGCACGGTGCGCACGATGACGGTGCCCAGGTACAGCCCGGCGTCGTTGCCCAGCCAGGGCAGGATCTCCTCGTCGTCCCGCCAGCGCGGCACGACCTGGTCGAGCTGTTCCAGCGAGGCCGGGGAGTCGTCGAGCCGGACGCCCTCCCGGCTCGCCTGGGACCGCAGCAGTTCGCACTCGGCGAGCAGGCCGGCGATGCCCTCCGGGTCACGAGTCCCCGGCTCCGCGCGCCGCTTGCCCAGGAAGGGGATGTTCATATCTCCAGCCTTTCATTCGTACCGCCGTACGCACCACAGGCGCGCGGGTGCTCGCGTCCGGGTGAAGTCACCGGTCCGCCCGGCATGGTGCGTTGACGGACGCCGGGTGCCTTCCTAGCTTCGCGTGCGTCCGCCGGCGGGGAGTCGGCGCGCCGAGCCCAGGGCCTGTCGTAGGGGGAGGAGCCACCGTGCGCCGAGGAGTCCGCGGTTGGGCGGTCGTACTCGCCCTGCTGGTGGCGGGGTCGCCGGGTGCCCCGGCGCGGGCCGCCGCGCCGCTGCCGCTGGAGCGGTACTTCGACAACACGGCCGTCGGCGACGCCGCCCGCCCCGGCGCGGCCGACTTCGACGGCGCGGGCGGCTTCCTGCCGGCCGGTGACCTGGCCGCCGCGGGCTGGACGCCGGGCCGGGCGCTCACGGTGCGCGGGGCGCGGCTGACC
>NZ_JBQOUX010000104.1:0-27177 GCF_052216785.1 Streptomyces sp. JW3
CCCCCCCCCCCCCCCCGCCGCGCCGGGTCCGCCGCACGGGGGTCGGCGGACCCGGCGCCCATCACCACGTGGACGCCGTACGGGGGTTCAGTTCGCGTCGGCCGGGGCCGGACCCGCGGCCGGCCGGGTCATCGCGGCGGCCTCGGCCACCGGACCGTGCGCCGGCCGTTTGCGTACGCCGATCAGGGCGACGGCGACCACCGCGGCCACCAGCATGCCCACCCCGCCGACCAGGGCGCAGGTCTGGAGCGCGTCGGTGAAACTGGCGCCGTACGCCGCCCGGTAGGCGGCCGTGGCCGCGTCGGTGCCGAGCTGGAGGTGGGCGCCGGCCTCGATGCCGGCGTCGTGCACGATGCCCAGCGTCTTGCCCTGGTCGGCCGGTGCGAGGTCGGTGGCGGCGAGATGGCCGGGCAGCGCGTCCAGGGTGCGGCTCGCGAGGACCACGCCGAAGACGGCCGGGCCGAGCGCGCTGCCTATCTGGCGCAGGGCGCTGTTGGCGGCGCCCGCGGTGCCCGCCAGCCGGTAGGGCAGGCTGTCCATGGTGATCGTGGTGATGGGCGCCATGGCGAGCGCGATGCCGACGCCGAACACGGCGATGACCAGGGCGGCGGTACCGGTCCCGGTGGTGGCGTCGAAGACGGTGACCAGCAGGGCACCGACGCCGCCGAGGAGCAGGCCGGTGACCAGCAGCAGCCCGGGGGCGGTCCGGTTCATCAGCCGGCCGACGACGGGACCGAGCAGGACGGTGAAGCCGTTGACGGCCAGCAGCCGGACGCCGATGTCCAGGGTCGAGGCGCCGTGCACCAGACCGAAGTACAGGCTCAGCGTGTAGACCAGGCCGACCTGGGCGAAGAGGGTGACGCCCATGACGACGGCGGCGCCGGAGAAGGCCGGCGACTTGAACAGCCGCATGTCCAGCATGGGGCAGGGGGACCGCAGTTCCACCAGGACGAAGGCGGGCAGGGCCAGCGCCGCGATCACGAAGCCGGCCACGGTGTGCGGGGCGCCCCAGCCGTCGACGCCGCCCTCGATGACGGCGTACACCAGCGCGGTGATCGCGACGACGGCGAGGAGCTGTCCGGGGATGTCGAGGTGGCGCTCGCGCTGGGCGCGGGACTCGGTGAGCAGGGTCAGGCCGGCCGCGGCGGTGCCCGCGGCGACGACCAGCGCCGGCAGGAACATCCAGCGCCAGCCGGTCTCCGCCAGGATCGCCCCGTTGATCAGCGGGCCGAGGGCCAGGCCGAGGCCGAGGGCGGCGGTCCACGCCGCGATGGCGCGGGCGCGTTTGCCCGGGTCGGGACAGACGTGGCTGATCAGGGCGAGGGTGGCGGGCAGCAGACACGCGGTGCCGACGCCGGTGAGCGCCTGGCCGACGCAGACCTGGACGACGCTGTTCGCGGTGAGGCAGACGGCGGAGCCGACGCAGAAGAACGCCAGGCCGGCCAGGTAGACCTTCTTGCGGCCGTACAGGTCGCCGACCATGCCGCAGGTCAGCAGGAGGGCGGCGGTCGGCAGGATGAACGCGTCGGTGATCCATTGCAGACCGGCGGTGTCGGCGTCCAGGGCCTCGTGCAGCACCGGCAGGGCGGTGGAGACGCCGACGACCGGCAGGTAGGAGACGAAGACCCCGAGGCAGGCCAGGACGATGGTGGCCGTGGCGTGCCGGGGCGGGACGGGGGCCGGGGCGGGACGGGGGCCGGGGCGGGACGGGGCGGGAGCGGGGAAGCAGTGGTCGACATTGACACCTTCCGGGGGTGGTGACCGGCCGTGGGGGCGTGCCTTGCGCCGCCGCGCGCGGGCACGCCGGCTCGGATCACCGTGGACGTGAGCCGGCTCTGATCTGGGGGGGGTGTTCCGGACCGTATACCTCCGGACCCCGCCGGGAGATGCCGTTGGGCCTGCAACCAAAGGTGAACGACGGCGGGGTTCGGGAGCGGGGGCCGGGGCCGCGGCCGGGTTGCGGCGTGTGACCGGCGGGCCGGGCCGTGGAGTGGCGGGCCTCGGTCGGCCGCGTGCCGGGTCGTGGCGTGCCGGCCGCGACGGGCGGGGCCGCGCCGGGCAGGGGGACGACCGTCTCCGTCGGGCGGCCGGCCAGGTCGGACGAGGAGTCGCCGTGACGGTCGGGAGCGTGCGGCCGTACCGACGCCGCGACGCGAGGGTGTCCGCGGGCGTCCGGGCCGGCTGGGACCGGGGCGGTGGCCGCACTCGCCGTTCGCCCGCCCGGAGATCCTCGCGGCGCGGCTTCGTTCCGGTCAGGTCCGGGTCAGCGCCCTGCGCCAGTGCTCGGTGACGTGGGCGCGCAGCCGCTCGGTGTCGGTGTTCCCGGGGTCGACGAGGTGGTGCATGCCGAGTCCGCGCAGCTGGGCGAAGATGGCCGTCGCCGTCGCCTCGGGTGCCACGTCGGGGCGCACCGTCCCCTCGGCGATGCCCGCGGTGAGCTCCTCGCGCAGGTCCGCGCGGAACGCCTCGCCCCGCTCGCGGAAGACGGGGGCCAGGTCCGGTGCCGTGGCGGCTTCGGCCCACAGCAGCAGGAAGACGCGGTTCAGCACGCTCATGCGGCCGAGCTGTCCGACGTATCCGTCGATCAGGCGCAGCAGGCGGTCCAGTCCGGGCGGCAGGCCGTCGAGTCCGGGGACGAAGCCCGCCTGGGCGGTGCGGGCCAGGCGGGCGACGAGGGCCTGCTTGGTGCCGAAGTGGTGGGTGACGAGCCCTCGGCTGTAACCGGCTCGTTCGCCCACGCGTGCCAGCGTCAGCGAGCGCACACCCTGCTCGTCGATCAGTTCGGCGGCGGCCATGAGCAGCGCGGCCTCGGCCTCCGCGCGGCGCTGTGCCTGGGTGCGGCGGGTGGTGGTCATGGACCGGACCCTACAACAAACTTGTCATACGACCAGCAAGTACATGAGGATGGCGGCCGGAAGGGCGCGACGAGTACGCCGCAGGACCGGAACGGAAGGCAGCGGATGACGCATCCCGCCCGTCGCGCACCGCGGTCGGACGCCCGGCAGAACCGCGCGCGCATCGTCCGGGCCGCACGCGCCGCCTTCGCCGAGAATCCCGCCGCGCCCCTGCACTCCATCGCGAAGGCGGCCGGTGTCGGCCAGGGCACGATGTACCGCCATTTCCCCGGCCGGCAGGCCCTGTTGCTCGCCGTCCACCAGGAGGAGGTCGACGCGCTCACCGACACCGCCTCGGCCCTGCTGGCCGTGCACGAGCCGCTGGAGGCGCTGCGCCTGTGGTTCGAGCACCTCGCCGCCCGCGGGAGCGGCGGGCCCGGCGCGGCGCTGGCCGTCGAGGCCGTCGCGGGCACCGGGCACGGACCGGACCGGCCGCCGGCCGTCGCCGCGCTGGACCTGCTGCTCGGCGCCGGGAAGGAGGCACGCCAGGTACGGCCGGACGCCGAGGCGGAGGAGGTCCTGCTACTGGGCTCCTGCCTCTGGCGGGCCGAGGACGGGCCCGCGGGACTGGAACGCCGGCGGCGGATGCTCACCGTCATCGTCGACGGGTTGCGCGTCCGGCACCGCGCCGGCGCTCCTCGCCCGGCGGAGTGAGGGAGAACCGATTTCAGTTGTCGGTACTCCTATGCGATGCGGGGGTGCGTTCGGGGTGCCGGGGTGACCCCCGTCGCCGTCAGGGGCGACGCCTTCCAGGAGCGGCCGGGTGCTGACCCCGGCATGGCGAAGCCAGACGTGGCCGGCGCAGTAGCCGGAGTAGATGTTCTTGCCGGCCACGGCCTTCGTGGTGGAGTGAGTCAGACTGTAGTAGGTCTCGCACGAACGCTCGTAGGGGAAGTGGCCGGGGCTGAGCCTGCCGTGTCGGAGGTTCCTGTAACTCTTCAGGGCGGACCGGGAGTGGTCGAATCCGCGGCACCGCCGGCCACCGCCCCGCCACTTCGCGGCACTTCGCCCCACCGGTCGAACGATCGGTGGGGCGAAGCAGGCAGGCCCTCGGATCGACCAACACCGTCCGGCTGCGCTCCGGGGTCCGGCACACGGTCGTGCACCACGACGCGCACACCGCCCGCCCTGTGTCAGGGCACCCTGTGCGGTCTCCGGTCAGACGCGCTTCAGGTACAGCCGTTCGCCGAAGCGCTTGCCGAACCAGATCTTCCGGTCGGCCCCGGTCCCGGCAGTCCGGGGGTTCTCATAGGTACGGGTGCCGGTGCCGCCGGGGTTCACGATGACAGTCAGACCTTCCATGCACCAGTTGTCGTCGTTGTCGACGCCGGCGAAACGAAGGTAGACCGGGTACTGGTCGGCGTCGTCGGTGTCGAGACGGGGCAGACGGGGGTCGTTGCGCGCCGCGTCAAGGACGTTGGCGCCGTCGCCGAAGATGTAGGTGTAGTTGTCGTTCGCCTCGAAGTCGTTGCGGGAGGAATCCACGTGGAACTCCCGGCCGGCGAGTCCGACGTAGACGAAACCGTTGGTGCCGGCCTCCGCGTCGTTCGCCGTCCACAGCTGCACGGTGACCTTGGTGATGTCCGCCATCTGTTCCTCCAAAGAAACACGACCTCGCACGCACGGATGCGCGGTGACGGGTCTGTTCGGCCGCACAGTCGTCTGACTGCACTGACACCAGCGTTCACGGGACTGCTGCGCGACATCAAGGCTTCGCCGTCCCGGAGCGCGGCGCACCGTGGCGCAAACACGCAACTGATGCGGAAGCACGCCACCACAGCCACCAGCCAGTACAGCCGCGAGCCGGGCGCGTACCGGTCATCTCATCTGCTCAACGCCGGTGGCGGGCGGCGAGGGCGGGGACGCGGACGGTGTGCTGGTGCGCCGCGCGTCGGGAAGTCGGGAAGTCGGGAAGTCGGGAAGTGCGGGCCTCGCCGATCCGGGCGGCGGTGCACGCGGCGAAGAGGACGACATCTGCCCAGCCGCCCACTGGGACGACGTCGTCCTCGAACTCGGCTACGCACACCTGCGCCGCCACGGCCTGCGGCACACCGGACTGACCTGGCTCGCCGGCGCAGGCGTCTCCGTCCACGTCCTGCGACGCATCGCCGGCCGCGGATCGCTCGTCACCACCCAGGGCTGCCGCCACCCCGACGTCCACAAGATCACCGCCGCCGGCGCAGCCCTCTCCGCACACCTCACCGCGGTCCGCGCCCCACGCCCGCTCCCCAGCCCGATTGTCATGACCCGCTGACCCGGGCAAGGACACCAGAACCCCCGCTGGTCCCCAACCGGTCCCCAACCGGTCCGCGTGAATGATCAAAGGCCGGTCTCGGATCTCTCCGAAACCGGCCCTCGCTCTGCGACTGTCTCCAGTCGGGACGACAGGATTTGAACCTGCGACCCCTTGACCCCCAGTCAAGTGCGCTACCAAGCTGCGCCACGTCCCGGTGAACCCGCTGGTCAAGCCTACCGTATGCGCGAGCTGGAGGAAGTCGCCGGCCGTCCCCCCTTGAGTGCGGCCGGCGACGTACAAGACCCCGGGTCAGACGGTGGCGGGCGGGGTGAGGCCGAACTTCTCGGCGGCCTCCGTCAGTTCGCGCCACACCTTGGGTGCCACCGGCACGCCGTCCGCGCCGCGCTCGGCCGCGACGGCGGCGCTGCGCTCGCCGGGGTAGTAGACGCCGGACGCGCCCTCGGCGACCGGCAGGCCCTTGAGGGTGGCCAGGGTGGTGTCCACGTTGCCGGTGAAGTCCGCCGCGCTGCCGCCGAAGGCCGCCGGGTCGACGGCGATCAGCAGGGCGTTCTGGCGGTGCTTGCGGCCGGCCGGGTCGTCCGAGTGGAAGGCGGCGAAGATCGGCGCGCCGACCAGGACGCTGGTGAGCAGTTCGAAGGCCAGCGACATGCCGGAGCCCTTGGCGCCGCCCAGCGGCAGCGGCATGACCGCCTGCTCGGGGTCGGTGGTGGGGGTGCCGTCCGCCGTCGCGGCCGCGTTCTCCGGGAGCGGGGTGCCGTTCGCCTTGGCCTGGCGGATCTTGCCGAGCGCGATGGTGGCCGTCGCCATGTCCAGCAGCAGCGGGGCGTGGTCGGCGGCCGGCACGGCGATGGCGAGCGGGCTGGTGGCGACCGCCGCGCCCTTGACGCCGGTGTAGCCCATGTTGGGCATGCCGGCCACGAAGCCGAGGCCGACCAGGCCCTGTTCGGCGATCTTCGAGACGTAGTAGCCGATGGCGCCGGTGTGCACGGTGTTGCGTACGCCGACGGAGGCGATGCCGAAGGCGCGGGCCCGCCGGGCCGCCTCGTCGGCGGCGGCGCTCAGGGCGACCGGGCCGGGGGCGCGGTCGGCGTCGATGACGGCGGCGGCCGGGGTGGTCGACTCGACCCTGAGGTCGGCCTTGGCGTTGGCCACGCCCTTGGCGAGCAGGTCGAGGTAGGCGGGCACGCGGGCCACGCCGTGCGACTCGACGCCGCGCCGGGCCGCCCAGATGAACACGTCGGCGGTGGTGGCGGCGTGCTCGGGGCGCAGGCCTCCCTTCTCCAGGAGGGCGGCGGCGAAGGCGCGCAGCGCGTCGGCGGGGACGCGGACCTTGCCCGGCTTCGGGGCCGGGGTCGGGGTGTCGGTCATGGTGCTCAGGTCTCCTGGGTCAGCGGGTGACGAGGACGTCGACGACGGCGGTGGTGCCCTCCGCCACCGCCTTCAGCGCGCGCTCCAGGGCGGGCGCGAGGGCGTCGGTGGTGTCGACGGTCTCGGTGTGCATACCGAAGGGTTCGGCGAAGGCCGCGAGCCGGGGCAGGCGGTGCAGGTCGGTGCCGAGCCACTCGCCGGTGCCGGCCGCCGCGCCGTCGGGGTAGAAGCGGCGGTGGTTGAGGTTCATCGACTTGTAGACACGGTTGTTGAAGACCACGATCAGCACCGGCAGATCGTAGGTGTTCGCCGCGTCGTAGGACTGGATCACCGGGTTGTAGGTGAAGGCGCCGTCGCCGATGGTGAGGACCACCGGGCGGTCCTTCGCGGCGAGTTTGACGCCGAGCGCGACCGCGATGCCCTGGCCGAGGCCGCCCTGCACGTAGAAGTACGAGTCGGGGGCGTCGGTCCGCAGGTGCCGCTTGACGGCCTTGCTGTGGGTGATGGTCTCGTCGACGACGATGCCGTCCCGGCCGTCCAGCAGCTTGCGGAGGGTGGCCGCGACCAGCACGGGGTCCACTCCCTCGGACTGTTCGGCCTTCGTCTCGGCGGCGGTGATCGCCGTCTGTTCGGCGGCGTGCCGCTCCGCCTGGGCGGCGCGGCGCGCGGCCACCGCCGTCCCGTCCAGGTCCTTGGCCCGCTTGGCGAGCTGGCGCAGGGTGTTGGCGACGTTGCCCTCCAGGTACACGTCGGCGAACAGCACCTGGTAGACGACGTGCGGGCGCTGCGGCACCTGGTCGATGACGACGATCTTCGCCTTCGACGGCTTGCGGCTCGGCGGGTAGAACGGGGCCCGGCAGTTGACCAGGAGGATCAGGTCGGCCTCGTCCATCCAGGGGCCGATGTCGCTGCCGGCGTGCAGCGGGTGGGTGCGCGGGAAGTTGGCGCACACCGCCGAGTCCGGCTCGACGACAGGGATGCCCCACGCCTCGGCGAAGGCGAGGAGGGATGCGAAGCCGCCGGCCTCGCGGCCTGCGGTCTCCGTGACGACGACCGGGTTCTTCGCCTCGCGGATCAGTTGCGCGACCGGGTCGACCTCCTCGGGCGAGGAGTGCGTGGCGCCCGGCTTGACGACGGGCTTGGCCTCGCGGCCGTCCCAGTCCTCCAGCAGGATCTCCAGCGGGATGTTCAGGTAGGCGGGGCCGGCCGGGGCCCGCCAGGCCAGCTCCGCGGCCCGGGTGATCATGGTGGGCAGGGTGGAGATGTCCGCGGCCTCGTTGGCCCACTTGGTGAACGGCTGGGCCACGTGGTGCGGGCCGCCCACGATGGACAGGTTGCGGTACCACTGGCCGCCCGGGTCCTGGCCGGGGCCGTCGCCGTAGGTGGTCGACTCCGAGGAGGTGACCACCATCGGGACGCCGGCCAGCAGCGCGCCGTGCACGGCCATGGAGCCCTGGAGCAGCCCGGGGGCGGCGTGCAGCAGCACGCCCTGCGGGCGGCGCTCGACAAGCCCGTAGCCGGTGGCCATGCCGACCGCCACCGTCTCGTGGGTGAGGTCGAGGTAGGTCGGGGCCGGCTCGCCGTCGCGGTGCCGGCGGGCCAGTGACTCCCACACCGGGGCCCATTCCGACCCCGATGAGCAGAAGAGGTACTCGGCGCCGACGGCGTTGAAGGCGGAGACGACGGCGTCACCGCCGTCGGCGCCCGGCCTGTTCTGGGGGGTGTCCGTCATCTCGGGTCGTCCTCAGCCTTCGTACGGCCAGTTCAGGACCTCGGAGATACCGCGGCCCATCATCCATTCAAGCTCCTCGGGCGTGAAGTCCCAGTGCTTGGTGAACTGCTCGATGGTGTCGGTGTAGGTGATGCCGTGGCCCAGCAGGCGGGTGATGTCGGTGCCGTAGAAGCAGCGCTGCGGCCCCATCTTGTCGACCATCTCGCGCACGTACTTCTGGATGTTCATGTTGGGGAACGGCTGCGTGGAGTAGCCCGGCAGCGCCGAGACCTTCACGTAGATGTTCGGGTGGGCGGCCAGGTCGGCGGTCTCCGAGACCCAGTAGCCGATGGCGTCGTCGGCGCAGCGGGCCATGATGCCCATGTGGTCGATGATGATCTTCAGCTCGGGGTGCTTGGCGGCGATCTCGCCCAGCTCGCGCTTCCAGATGGGCGCGTGCACCATCGTGGGGATGCGCAGTTCCTCGGCGATCGGCCAGTACCAGTCGTTGGTGCCGTCGATCATCCAGTTGCGGTCCTGCGGGCGGTGGAAGGTGAGCCGGGTGCCCTTGATGTGCGGGTTCTGGGCGAAGTCCTTCAGCATCGCGGTGCCCTCGGCCTCGTTGTCCTGGGGGACGCGGGCCATGACGCCGAAGCGGTCGGGGTGCGCCTCGCACGCCTCCAGGGCGTAGTCGATGCGGTTGCCCTCCCAGGACGGCGGGAGGATCAGCGCGCGGTTGACGCCGGCCTCGTCCATCAGCTCCAGCGCCTCCTCGTAGGAGAAGGCCTCCTCGCGGTGGCCGTTGAGGCGGATGCGCTCGCGGGCGCCGGGGACCCAGGGGCGGTCCGGGGTCTCTTCCTTCCAGATGTGGATCTGGGTGTCGACGACGAACATGTCGGGAACTCGCTTCCGTGTAGGGGCGTGGTGCGGTGGTGCGTAAGGAACGCTAGGCGGGTGCCGGGGTCTTGCCGAGAGCCCGGGACGCAAGCTGTTGTTGCGCGAAAACGTGCCGTACGCAGGGCATTCTCAGATTGCGTCAGGCGTCGCCGAAGACCGCGCCGACGATGTGCTCGGCGATCGCCATGGAGGCGGTGGCGGCCGGTGACGGCGCGTTGCGCACGGCGGTGATCCGGCCGGCCTGGTGGATGCGGAAGTCGTCCACGAGGGTGCCGTCCCGGTCCAGCGCCTGGGCCCGGACGCCCGCTCCGCCGCGCACCACGTCCTTGGCGCCGACCCCGGGAACGTAGCGCCCCGCGTCGCGCATGAAGGCGGTGGTGGACAGCGAGCCGCGGTACTCCTTGACGCCGGTGCGCCAGTGCTGGGCGGCCATCTTCCAGGAGCCGGGGTAGGCGGCGAGGCCGAGCAGGTCGCGCGGGGAGATCCGGGCCAGCTTGTAGCCCTCCCGGGCGAGGGCGAGGACGGCGTTCGGGCCGACCTCGACGGTGCCGTCGACGCGCGGGGTGAAGTGCACGCCGAGGAAGGGGTAGCGCGGGTCGGGCACCGGGTAGATCAGGCCGCGCACCAGGTGCGTGCGGTCCGGCTTGAGCAGCATGTACTCGCCGCGGAACGGGACGATCCTCGGTTCCCGCTTGTCCTGGGCCAGCCTGGCCACGGTGTCCGACTGGAGGCCGGCGCACAGGATCAGCCGGTTCACCTTCACGCGCCGCTGGCCGGAGGCGACCTCGATGCCGCCGGGCACGTTGGTGATACCGGTGACCGGGAAGCCGAGCGTCACCTCGCCGCCGGACGCGGCGATGTCCTTGGCGAACTCGCGGGCGACCGCCGGGTAGTCGGTGATCGCGGTGCGCGGCGAGTGCAGGGCGGCCAGGCCGCCGGCGTTCGGCTCCAGCTCCTTGATCTCGTCCTTGGAGACCTCGCGCAGGTCGGGCACGTGGTTGTTCTTGGCCCGGGTGTAGAGGTCCGCCATCCGGCCCAGCTCGTCCTGGCGGACCGCCATGACCAGTTTGCCGATCTCCCGGTAGGGCAGGCCCCGCTCCTGGCAGTACTCGCGCAGCAGGGCCACCCCGCGGACGGTCAGGTTCGCCTTGAGGCTGCCCGGGGTGTAGTAGATGCCGGCGTGCACGACGCCCGAGTTGTGGCCGGTCTGGTGCAGCGCGACCTGCTGCTCCTTCTCGAACACCAGGACGCGGGTGCCGGGCCGCCTGAGAGCGATCTCACGCCCCAGGGCCAGCCCGACGATGCCGGCGCCCACGATGCCGATCGTCTCGTCAGCCATCGGCATCCTCCTTTCTCAAAAACGTGCTCGCACGTACTCACTCAGACGTACTCACTCACACGTGCTCGCGCGTACTCACGCGCTTACGCGCCGAAGTGGATGGCGACGGTCTTCACGCGGGTGGAGAAGCTCAGCACCTCGTCGCCCTGCTCCTTGTAACCGGTACCGGAGTCGTGGAAGCCGCCGAAGGGCAGGTGCACGTCCCAGCCGGGGGTGGGGTGGTTGACCGCGACCTGGCCGCACTCGGCCTCGTCGGCGAAGCGGTGGGCGGCGCCGAGGTCGCGGGTGAAGACGGCGGCGGCCAGGCCGTACACGGAGTCGTTGACCGCCGCCACGGCCTGCGTGAAGTCGTCGACGGCGCGGACGGCGAGGACCGGGCCGAAGACCTCGTCCCGCCAGACGGCCGTCTCGGGGGTGACGTCACCGAGCACGGTGGGCCGGACGTAGCAGCCGTGCGCGCGCTCGCCCTCGGTGTCGGCGCCGCCGCCGGTGAGGACCCGGGCGCCTTCCGCGACCGCCTTCGCCAGATCCGCGAGGACGCTGTCGCGCTGCTTGGGGCTGGACAGCGGGCACAGGGTGGTGGCCGGGTCGCTGCCCGGTCCCACGGTGAGCTGCTCGACCTCGGCGACCAGCAGCCGGGTGAACTCCTCGTACACCGGCCGCTCGACGACGACCCGGCTGGTCGCGGTGCAGCGCTGCCCGGCCTGGCCGAAGGAGC
Organism: Streptomyces sp. JW3; assembly: GCF_052216785.1. NCBI lineage: Bacteria > Bacillati > Actinomycetota > Actinomycetes > Kitasatosporales > Streptomycetaceae > Streptomyces > Streptomyces sp. JW3. The sequence goes on from NZ_JBQOUX010000104.1 coordinate 11,185, forward strand.
CCGCGACGACGGCCTTCGCGGCGGCCGGCAGGTCGGCGTCCGCCAGGACCACGGAGGCGTTCTTGCCGCCCAGTTCGCCCTGGAAGCGGACGCCCCGGTCACCGAGGCGGCGGCGGATCGAGTTGCCGACCTCGTTGGAGCCGGTGAAGGTGATGCCGGTGATCCGGGGGTCGTCGAGGAGGGCTTCCTCGATCTCCCGGGTGCGGCCGGTCACCACGTTCAGCACCCCGGCCGGCAGGCCCGCGTCGTGCAGGGCGCGGGCGAAGTGCAGGCCGGACATCGGGGTGTCGGTGGCCGGCTTGAAGACGGCCGCGTTGCCGGTGGCCAGCAGCGGGGCGAGCTTGCGGGCCGGGGTGATCAGCGGGTCGTTCCAGGGGCTGATCACCAGGATCACGCCGATGGGTTCGCGCTGGGTGTACGTACGGGTGTCAGGGCGGGCGTCGTGCAGCAGGGTGCCGTAGCCCTGCCGGGCGAGACCGGCGTAGTAGTCCAGGAAGTCGGCGGCCTTGCCGGCCTCGCCGCGGGCCTCGGCGCGGGTCTTGCCGTTCTCGGCGGTGACGTCGGCGGCGATCGCGTCGAGCCGCTCGCGGATCAGCCGGGCGGCGTCGGTGAGGACCCGGGCCCGCTCGAAGGGGCTGGTGCGCTTCCAGCCGGCGAAACCCCGCTCGGCGTGGTCGTAGGCCCGGGTGACGTCCTTGGCGGACAGGGCCGGGACGCGGGCCACCGGGGTGCGGACGTCGGCCGGGTCGTGGACGTCGATCCACTCACCGGTCGTCACCCACTCTCCGCCCAGGAGCGTTTCCAGGTTGCGCATCAGATCACTTCCTTCATCGACCACGGCACTCGGGGCCGTGGTCCCAGCGGGTCGGCCGTGCGGGGCCGGAAGCGACAACACACCATGTCGGGGGCGGTCCACCAGCCCCGCGACGGCAGGCATTGGTTGCACCGCGCGCAGGTCGGCCCGGTGTTGATCCATGCTGGAATCTGCTGGCCGGACGGTACGCCCGACAGCAGTGACAGACCCGAGGAGAGACAGATCATGGCTTACGCAGTCGTCGCCCACTACCGCTGTGCGCCCGCCGACGCGGACGCGGTGCGAGCCGCCCTGCTGACGGCGCGGGAGGCGACCCGCGCGGAACCGGCGAACCTCGCCTACGACGTGCACGCGGTCGCGGACCAGCCCGGCGGCTTCCTGCTGTACGAGCGCTACCAGGACGCCGCCGGGTTCGCGGCGCACAAGGCGGCCCCGCACTTCAAGGAGCAGATCGTCGAGACCGTGTGGCCGCTGCTGACCGACCGGTCGGTGACCTTCGCCGAGGTGCTGTGACAGGCGCCGGGGGGGGTGACGCCTCCCCCGGCCGCCGGGCGGGCACCGAGGGACGGACCGGTGCCCCTTCCCGGGATCAGAACTCGTTGCCCCAGCAGTAACGGGCGATCGTCTCGACCAGCACCAGCTTGCGGCGCTGGTCCTCGGCGGTGAGCAGCGGCCGCGTGGCCACGTCCGCGAAGCCCCGGGACGGGGCGACGGCCGCGTCCTCCAGGTCGACGAACTCCTCCAGCGGGTCGATGCGGGACATCACCGTGTCGATGTCCTCCAGCTCCGGCCGGGTCGCGTCGACCACGCCCAGGCAGAAGTCCCGCTCCTCGGGCAGCGCCCGCACCAGGTCGGTCTCGGCGGCGGTGCCCCGGTCGAAGGGGAGCACCCAGCGGTCGGCCGGGATCGCGGCGTACATCCGCTCGGCGCGGGCCCGGTCCACCGCGGCCGGGGCGGCCCAGCCGGGGGCCACGCCGATGCGTACCCCCTCGGGGCGCTCGTCCAGGCGTACCGCGAGGGCGTCCACGGCAAGGGCGTCCGCGAAGGACAGCGCGCCGCCGGGGGCCGGTTCGGTGCCGGTCTGGGCGAGCAGCAGCGGGTTGTTCAGCTGGATCAGGCGGACGCCCTTGGTGACCAGCAGGGCGATCTCCGCCTGGACGATCTCCGCGAGGGCCTCGCCCAGTTCCCGGGCGGAGGAGACACCGAGACCCGGCTGGTACGTGGTGGCGGCGAGGTAGGCCGGGGAGGGCAGCGACACCTTGGGGGCGATCACCGTCTGCTCGGCGAGCTGGGCGACCCGGTCGGCGAGCAGCGGGCCACCGGCCTTCGGCAGCGCCTCGGCGACCCAGCGGACCAGGCCGTCCGGGTCCGCCTCGTCGGTGCGGCGGAAGCCGGTGACACCGTCGAGGACGGCGCCGCGGAAGTCCTCGCGGGGGAAGTCGCCGTCGGTGACCACGGTGGAGCGCAGGGCGCGCTGGTAGCCGACGGCCTCGCGGACCGCGGCCGCCACCGACTCCGGGTCACCGGGCACCAGGCCGGCCGGGCGGACCAGGCTGCCGTGGTGGTCGATGCGGTAGTTGAACGTGTCCGCCATGGTCAGCTCTCCTTACCGGAACCGGAACCGGAACCGGAACCGGCCGGCTTGCCGGCGACGCCCCAGGCGGCGAACTCCAGCTCGTAGCCGAGGGAGGCGAGCACCTCGTCGGCGATGACCTGGTCCTCGTCGGCGGTGCCGCCGGCGATGCCGAGGCCGCCGATGATCTCGCCGTCCTTCTGGATGGTGACGCTGCCGTCGGTGGCCATGATCGGCATCGCCGCGCCGGGCAGCTGGGAGAGCTGGGAGAAGAACACCGGCTGGCTCTCCTGCCACTTCTTCAGCATCTTCCCCGGGCGCTGCATCACGGCGGCGGTGTACGCCTTGGCGCGGGCGATGTCGGGGGTGAGCGGGCGGGCGCCGTCGGGGCGGCGGATCGCGACGACGAAGCCGCCGGCGTCGACCACGGCGACGCTCACCGCCTTGCCGATGGCCTGGGCGCGCTGCTGCGCGGCCTCGATGATCTCCTCGGCGGCGTCGAGGCTGATGTTGCTCATACGGCGGCTTCCTTCGGGGCGGTGAGGGTGCGGCGCAGCCGGGCGACGGCCGCGTTGTACGGCTCGGGCGTCTCCCAGTACATGGAGTGCGGGGCGCCGGGGACGATCTCCAGGTGCGAGCCGGGCAGCAGTTCGTGGGCGCGGGTGACGGTCTTGACGCCGAGCACCGCGTCCTTCTCGCCGGCCAGGAAGGCGACCTTGACGCCACAGGACTGGATCTCATCCAGGGTCGGGCCGTTGGTGTCGAGGTTGCGCAGGTCCTGCATCCTGGCCACGTTGAAGGTGCCCATCTGCTGGAACAGGAAGGTGAGATCGGCGCGTTCGGTCTGGAACGGCTTGGTCAGCAACCGGTCGACGACCGGCAGCTTGACGGCCTCGGCGCGGTCGGCGGCGGCCAGTTCCGTCAGCTCGGGGTGGCTGATGCCGCCCAGCGAGTGGCCGAGGACGACGGAGGAGACCCGGTCGGGGCGGAGCAGGCCGGCCCGCAGCGCGGCGACCGAGCCGATGGACTGGCCGACCAGCATGACGTCGGTGAGGTCCTCGGCCTCCAGGACCGCGACGACGTCACCGGGGAAGTCCTGGCCGTCGAACTCGGGCATGGAGCTGTCGGACTTGCCGAAGCCGCGCAGGTCGAGCGTGACGACGGTGAACTCGTCGCGCAGCGCGGCGACCTGCTGCCACCAGGCGGCGTGGTGGCCGCCGCTGCCGTGCACGAACAGGATCGCCGGGCCGCTGCCGTGGCGCTCGTAGTAGAGGGAGGTGCCGTCGGAGTCGGCGTAGGGCATGGGATGAACTCCTGGGTGCGCGGGCTCAGTTGGGGCGCTTGGCGTGGTAGACCAGCTCGATCATGGTGTGGTCGGGGTCGTGGATGTAGCAGAACTTGGACTGGTTCTCGGGGCGCTGGATGGGCCGGGTGTGCCGGATGCCCAGTTCCTTGAGGTGGGCGAGGAACTCGTCCCAGTCCTCGACCTCGACGGCGAAGTGGTAGGGCGCCATGCGCTCCATCTCCTCGACCGGGGTGAAGTGCAGGTCGAAGTTGCCGCGGGTCATCAGCACCACACGGGTGTTGGACTTGGGCATGATCCGCTTCATGCCGAAGACCTTGGTGTACCACTCGGCGGTGCGGTCGGGGTCGGTGGTGGGGAAGTTGACGTGGTGGATGTAGCGGGGTGCTGCGGTCATGACGCGTTCCCTTCGAGGTGTACGGGGTTGGAGAGGGTGCCGATGCCGCTGATCTCGACGTCGACGGTGTCGCCGGGTTCGAGCTGGCAGACGGACTCGGCGCCCATCCAGAGCACGTCACCGGGGTGCATGGTGATGTGCTTGGTGATCTCGACGATGTGGTCGAAGGGGTCGAAGACCATGTCGCCGGTGGCGAACTCGGCGCGGGTGACGCCGTTGACGCGGAGCGTGGTGGTCTGGGCGAGGGCGTCGACGTCGGTCTCGATCCAGGGGCCCATGGGTTTGAAGGTGTCGCTGTTCTTGCTGCGCCAGAACGAGCGGTCCTGGTGCTGCCAGGTGCGGGCGCTGATGTCGTTGCCGACGGTCCAGCCGAAGACCGCCTCGCGGGCCTCGTCGTGGGTGGCGCGGCGCAGGGTGCGGCCGATGACGGCGACGAGTTCCGGCTCGGCCTCGAACCGCCCGGTCACCTCGGCCGGTTTGACGATCGGCGAGCGGTGGCCGGTGAGCGCGTTGTTGGCGCGGTAGCCGGCCTCGGGGCGTACGGGGGTGGCGGCGCCGGCGTGGGCGATGTGCCGGGGGTAGTTCATGCCGACGGCGTAGAAGACGGGCGGGATCACCGGCGGCAGCCAGTGCGCGCCCTCGCGCGGCACTGTGCCGATGACGTCGGTGTCCGTCTCCTCCAGCGGGGAGCCGGACAGCAGCTCGATGTCCCGCTCCCCCACCCGGCCCCACAGGGCCCGGCCGCCGGCCGAGACGCGCGCGTACCTCATGGCACCAGCAGGTGGGAGACGCGCTTGGTGACCAGGTAGGCGTCCAGCGCCTCGGGGCCGCCCTCACGGCCGTAGCCGCTGTCCTTGACGCCGCCGGAGGGGGCCTCGTGCACGGAGCCGCCGCAGTGGTTGAGGGACAGGATGCCCGCCTCCAGCTCGGCCGACAGCTTCTCGGCGGTGGCGGCGGAGTCGGTGAAGCCGTAGGCGGCCAGTCCGTAGGGGAGGCTGTTGGCGAGCGCGAGCGCCTCGTCCAGGTCGCGGAAGGCGACGATCGGCGCGAGCGGCCCGAACGGCTCCTCGCTCAGCAGCTCCGCCTCCTCGGGTACGTCGGTCAGGACGGTCGGCGCGAAGAAGTAGCCGGGGCGGTCCAGGCGCTCGCCGCCGGTCAGGAGCTTGGCGCCGCGGGCGACGGCGTCGGCGGTGAGGCGCTCCATGGCCTTCAGGCGGCGTTCGTTGGCGAGCGGGCCCATGCCGGTGGCCGCGTCCAGGCCGTCGCCGACGACGACCGCCTCGGCGGCCTTGACGAACTCGGCGGTGAACTCCTCGACGATCGACTCGTGGACCAGGAAGCGGCTGGGCGAGGTGCAGACCTGGCCGGCGTTGGCCCACTTGGCCTGGGCGGCCTTGCGGGCGGCCGTCACCGGGTCGGCGTCGGCGCAGACGATCACCGGGGCGTGGCCGCCCAGCTCCATCAGGGACGGCTTCATGACCTGGCCGGACTGGGCGGCCAGCAGCTTGCCGACCGGTACCGAGCCGGTGAAGGCGACCAGCCGGGTCACCGGCGAGGAGATCAGGTGCGCGGAGACCTCGGCGGGCTCGCCGAAGACGAGGTTGAGGACACCGGGTGGCAGGCCGGCGTCGGCGTAGCAGCGGACCAGTTCCATCGCGGTGGCCGGGGTCTCCTCGGACGCCTTGATGACCAGCGAGCAGCCGGCCGCGAGGGCGGAGGAGATCTTGCGGTTGGGGCCGCCGACCGGGAAGTTCCACGGCACGAACGCGGCCACCGGGCCGATCGGCTCGCGGCGCACGGTCAGGACCGTGCCGGGGTCGGTGGGGATGATGCGGCCGTAGGCGCGGCGGGCGTCGTCGGCGTGCCAGCGCAGGGTGCCGGCGGTGCGGCGGGCCTCGCCGGTGGACTCGCGCAGCGGCTTGCCCTGCTCCTGGGTGGAGATCCGGCCGATCCCGGCGGCGCGCTCGGCGATCAGGTCGGCGGCGGCGTGCAGGATGCGGGTGCGCTCGGTGACGGGGGTGGCGCGCCACACCTGGAAGCCCTGGGCGGCGGCGTCGAGCGCGCGGTCCAGGTCGGCGGTGGTGGCCAGCGGTACGTCCCCGATCACCTCTTCGGTGGCGGGGTCGACGATCGGGGCGGTCCGTCCGGTCGCGCCCTGGCACCACTCGCCCGCGATGTACATGCGGACGGCGGGGTAGCCGTGGTCGGTGGTCATGGGTGGGTGCCCTCTCAAAGGGTTCAGGCTCAAGGGGGTTCAGGAGGCGGGGGCGTCCTGGTCGCGGTTGGTGCGCAGGGCCCAGATGTGGTGCGGCGGGGTCTCCTGGTGCACGCGGGTCTCGTAGGTGTCGTCGACCCGGTCCATGTCGGCGGCGTACTCGACGCGTCCGCCGCACGGGGCGTGCAGGAAGCGGAAGACGTTGGAGCCGACGGTGTGCCGGCCCAGCTTGCGGGCCTCCCGCCAGCCTTTCTCGATCATGTAGTTGCCGCCCTCGATGACATCGTCGAAGCCGGGCACCTCGTAGGCGATGTGGTTCATGGAGACGCGGTCGGGGCGGTGGCACAGCAGCATGGTGTGCTGGTCGTCGTCGCCGGGGGCCTGCATGAAGACGCCCATCGGTTCGACCACGTCGGTGGGGCGGAAGCCGAGGAGGGCGGTGTAGAAGGCGACGGCCTCGTCCTTGCCCTCCTTGGCGATGTTCAGGGCGACGTGGCACATGCGCAGCGGGAAGGCGCGGGTGAGCGGCTCCAGCGGCTCGTTCCAGCGGTTGACGCCGCCGAGGGTGTTGGCGCGGCGCGGGTCGACGGTGGTCTTCCTGGGCCGGGCGAGGGTGAGGCCGACGCCGAAGCCGGAGTGGTCGACGGTGTGGTGGACGCCGTCGGCGCTCGCGCGGACCTGGCGGTCGCGGGCGACGGCGGCCACCAGGCGGTCCAGTTCCTGCTGGGTGTCGACGCCCCAGACGACCTCGCGCAGGGTGGGGCCGTCCTCCACCGGGGGCGGCAGCAGGGGGTTCGGGTCGGTGTCCAGGTGCAGGGTCTGTCCGGTGCGCGTCTCGAACACGGCGTGTTCGTCGGTGCGCTCCACCAGGAAGAGACCGAAGTCCTCGAAGAAGCGGACACACTCGCCGAGGTCGTCGATGCTGTAGGTGACCGACTCAATTCGCTGGATTCCCATGGCTTCCTCGTTTCCGTCTCGCCTGGTGAGCGTAGGTTTGCGGGCGCGGGGCCTCAATGGTCCGAGGGCCGTCGAGTGCGCAACCCTTTCTTGCGCGCCCGGGGCTCAGGGGCGGATGGCCGGAATGGGGTTCTGGGAGAACCAGTCGGCGAGGAAGTCCAGGAACACGCTCACCTTGCGCGGGGTGTCCTGGCCGGGGCCGTAGATCGCGTAGAGCGGGCGGTCGGGGACGGCCAGTTCCGGCAGCAGCACCTTCAGGGCGCCGGCCGCGATGTCGTCGTGGACCGGGCGCTGGGGCAGCAGGGCGATGCCGCGGCCGTGCACGGCGGCCTTCTGGAGGGCGATGTAGGAGTTCGACGAGAAGGCGATGTTGCGGATCTTGTGCAGGGTGCTGGCGTGGCCGTGGCCGATCCGCCAGACCGGGTCGTTGACGTGCACCAGGCAGTCGTGGTGGGCGAGGTCGTTGGGGTGGGTCAGCGGGCCGTGCCGCTCGATGTACTCCTGCGACGCGCACAGCACGAACGGCAGCGAGGAGATCTTCTTCAGCCGGACGCTGGAATCCCGCAGGTCCCGGGTGTGGAAGGCGACGTCGAAGCCGCTGTCCAGGAAATCGTAGGTACGGTCCGACATGCCGCCCAGTTCGAAGCGGATGTGGATCTTGGGATGGGCGGCGGAGAACGCGGCGATGGCGTCGCCGAGGTCGAGGCTGCCGATCCATTTGGGGCAGATGACGCTGAGGGTGCCTTCGGCGCGGTCGTGCAGCTGGGCGATGCCGGCGTCCTCGGCCTCGATCTCGTCCAGGATGCGGGCGGCGAACTCCGCGTAGCGCTGGCCCGGCTCGGTGAGGCTGACCGAGCGGGCGGTGCGGTTGACCAGGCGGACCCCCACCTGGCGCTCCAGCTCCGCCACATGGCGGGAGACCAGGGAGCCCGACGATCCGAGCTTCTTGGCGGCTCCGCTGAAACTGCCGACCTGGGCGACGGTGACGAAGCTGTGCATGAGGAGCAAGCGGTCCATGTTTTCCTCCGGAGGCCGCTCCCCGGCCGACCGGCGTCCGCGGTACGGGGAGCGAAGGCCCGTAGCGCGGTCGGCCCGCCCCGGTGGTGGGTCCACGGGGCAGGCCGGACGTGCGGCGGGCGGGATGTGCGGCTCGGGACAGGAGCGGGGCGCCGGTGACCGGTGGGGCCCGGAAACTACTTCGGGCAGTACTGCGGAGCCTCGCTCAGGTTGTCCTTGGTGACCAAGACAAGAGGAATGTCGGAGATCTTGTCAACACCCTCTTTCTTGTCGAGCAGTCCGACCGTGCTCTGCACAGCGGTCTGGCCGATGGTCAGCGCCGAGTTGGCGACGGTGGCGGCGAGCCGGCCGTCCTCGACCGCCGCGATGCCCTCCTCGGTGCCGTTCACCGAGACGATCTTGACGTCCTTGGCGCCGGCCGCGTCGAACGCCTTGCGCACGGCGAAGGCCATCTCCTCGTTGGCGACGAAGGCGTAGTCCAGGTCGGGGTGGGCCTGGATCATGTTCTCGGCGACGTCCTGCGCCTTGGCCGGGTTGAACATGCCGGGCTGGTTGGCGACCACCTTCGCGGTCTTCGGCAGCGCGTCCTCGAACCCGCCCACCAGCAGGTCGGAGGCGGCGCCCGGGGCGCCGGCCACGATGCCGACGGTGGCGGCCTTCCCGGCCGCGTCCTTCTCGATCCACTGGGCGTCCAGCGCGCCGACCTTCTTCAGGTCGACCACGGCGGCACCGAGTACGTCGTTCATGTCGGAGGTGGCCACCGAGGTCAGGTAGATCGGGATGCCCGCGCTCTTGGCCTTGGCGATGTCGCCCTCCAGGGCGTCCACGTTGACCGTCTGCACGATCAGGGCGTCCACGTTGCGGGAGATCATGTCCTCGATGTTGGACAGTTCGGTCCCGGCGTCCTGCTTGGAGTTGGCCGAGTAGACCTTGGCGTCCTGCGCCTTGGCCTCCTGCTCGACCGCCTTGAGCAGACAGGAGTGGAAGTGCGTGTTGGAGCCGTTGACGAACCCGAGGGCGACGGAGCCTTCGGCGGCGCCCCCGCTGTCGTCGCCGGAACCGCATCCGGAGAGCACCAGGGCGGCGGCGCCGACGAGCGAGGCCAGGGCGGTGCGGCGTGAGCGGTGGGTGGGCTTCATGGTGGGTCGAGCCTTTCCTGCATCGTCGAAGAGAAGGTTCTTGCGTGTGGGGGGGGCGGCGCCGAAAGGGTGGGGATGCGCGAAGGCGAACGGTGGGTGCGGGCGCGACGGGCCGTTAATGGCCCGGTGCGGACTTGCGCTGGACCTCGTTGATGATCGCCGCGACCAGCAGTACGCCGCCGGTGACCACGAGCTGGTAGTTGCTGTTGACCTGGAGCAGGTTCAGCGCGTTGCCGACGACCCCCAGCAGGACCACGCCGAAGACGGTGCCGATGACCGTGCCGTGGCCGCCGGCCAGTGAGGTGCCGCCGATGACCACCGCGGCGACGGCGGTCAGCTGGGTCTGGAGGCCCGCGGTGTTGGGCGCGGCGGCGCCGAGCCGGGAGAGCAGCATCAGGCCGGCCAGGCCCGCGAGCACGCCGGCCAGCGCGTACAGGGCGAGCTTGCGCCAGTTGACGTTGATGCCGCTGAGCCGGGCGACGTGTTCGTTGCCGCCCATGGCGAAGGCGTCCCGGCCGAAGGTGGTGAACCGCATGGTGACGCCGATCAGCGCGAGCACCAGCACGGCGACGACGGTCAGGTAGGGCACGCCGACGATCTCGTCGTTGCCGAGCGCGGACATCTTGTCGCCGATGGTGACGCTCATGCCGTCCAGGACCAGCAGGGCGACCCCGTCCAGGAGCATCGCGGAGGCCAGGGTGGCGACGAACGGGGCGACCCTGGTGAAGGTCACCACCAGCCCGTTGACCAGCCCGATCAGAGTGGCCAGGGCGAGACAGAGGACGACCGTGACGGGCGTGGACCAGCCGCGGTCCAGCAGCTGGGCGCCCACGCACAGGGTGACGGCGGCGTTGGAGCCCATCGAGAAGTCCATGCCGCCGGAGGTCATCAGCAGGGTCAGGCCGGCCGCGATGACGGCGTTGACGCTGATCTGGCGCAGCACGTTGAGCAGGTTCTGCGAGGAGGTGAACGCGTCCGCCTGCACGGCGGTGAACACACAGACCAGGATCAGTACGAGGATCAGGCCGCCGTGCGGGACACGCAGCAGTTTCCGGGCCCCGGGGCGGGTGTCCGGCCGGCCGGGCGGGCCGTCGGCCACGGTGTCCGGGGCGGCGGAGGGGGTCTTGAGGCTCACTGCGGTTGACCTCCGAGTGCGGTCGCGACCAGTTCGTCGCGGGTGATGGCGTTGATGTCGTGCTCGGCGACGGTGCGGCCGGCGCTCACCACGACGACCCGGTCGGCCAGCCGCATGACCTCCTCCGCGGAGGAGGAGGCGAGCAGGACGGCCACACCGCGGGCGGCGAGGTCGTCGACGAGGGTGTGGATGTCGGCCATGGCGGCGACGTCCACCCCGTTGGTCGGGTCCTCCAGGAAGCAGGCGACCGGCTCGGTCTCCAGCCACTTGCCGAGCAGCACCTTCTGCTGGTTGCCGCCGGACAGCGAGCCGACCGGCGGGTTGCCGGTGAGGGCGACGACGCCGTAGGTGGTGCGCACCGGGGCGGCGCGGCGGGCGAGGTGGGCGGTCCGGTGCAACCGGCGGCGGGCGAAGCGGTCGCCGGCCAGCATCAGGTTCTCGTCCACGGTCATGCCCTGGACCAGGCCGAGCGAGCGGCGGTCCCCGGTGACACAGCGCAGTCCGCTTCTGAGGGACGCGTCGACCTTGCCGAAGGGCACCGGCCTGCCGTCCACGCGGACCTCCCCGGTGTCGGGGCGCCGGCGGCCGGACAGCAGGTCGAACAGGCGGGACTGGGCGTCGCCGGCCGGGCCGAGGACGGCGACGATCTCGCCCTTGCGGACCTCCACGGTGAAGTCGCGGATGGCGCGGCCCTGGCTCAGGCCGCGCACCACCAGCCCGTGGTCGTCCTTGGGCGTCGGGCGCTCGGGGCGGGTGGAGACCACGTCCCGGCCGGCCATCGCCCGCACCAGCGAGGCCGGGTCCAGCTCGGCGGCCGGCGCGCTGCGCACCAGGGCGCCGTCGCGCAGCACGGTGACCCGGTCCGCGATCGACATGACCTCGTCGATGTAGTGCGAGATGTAGACCACGGCGACGCCCTCGTCGCGCAGCCGGCGCACCAGGGACCGGACCTGCCCGGCGTCCTTGGCGCTGAGGCAGGCGGTCGGCTCGTCCAGGATCAGCACCTTGCCGCCGCGCCGGACCTCGCGGGCCACCTCGACCATGGTCTGCTCGGCGACCGTGAGGGTGCCCGCGACCCGGTCCACGTCGATGTCGATGCCGAGTCCGGTGAGCGCGGTGCGCGCCTGGGCCCGGACCGCTTTCCAGCTGACCGCGCCGGCCCGGGTGGGCAGGTCGCCCAGCATGACGTTCTCGGCGACGGTGAGCCCCATCGCCAGCTCCCGGCGCTGCGGCACCGAGGAGACGCCCAGCCTGCGGGCCTTGCGCACGGTGAGGCCGCCGTGCCGCTCGCCGCCCATCTCGACGGTGCCGCCGTCGGGCTGGTGGACGCCGCTGAGGACCTGCACCAGGGTGGACTTGCCGGCGCCGTTCATGCCCATCAGGGCGTGGATCTCACCGGGGTACAGGTCGAGGTCGACGCCCTTGAGGGCGGCGGCCCCGCCGAAGCTCTTGGTGACGCCCCGCACCCGCAGCACGGCCCGCGTCCCGGTGTCCGCCGGGGCCGGTGCGGCACTCATGGCCGGTCGCCGTCGCCGTCGGGAGTCACCCGGCCGTAGCCACGGACGTCCGGGAACGGGGGCTCCTTGTCCGCCTGGAGGTCCACCTGGAAGGTGTTGAGGCACATGCCGAGCATGGTGAAGTTGCCGAGCGCGCCGATGGTGTCCACCAGGCCCTTGCTGCCGAAGTGCTCCTGGGCGGCGGCGAAGGTTTCGTCGGTGACGAAGTGCTCCTCCAGGATCTCCTTGCAGAACTGGTAGAACGCCTGGTCGGCCGGGTTGTCGAAGACCGCTTCGCGCTTCTCGGCGATGGCCTTGACGGCGGCCTCCGGGACACCGGCCTCGATGGCCTGGTGGACGTGTGCGTTCCAGGAGTACTGCGCGTCCCAGTTGCGGGCCGCCATCAGCAGCGTCAGCTCCCGCAGGTGCTTGGGCAAGGAGCAGTCGAAGCGGGCGAACGCGCCGAGCGACTCGGCCCGCTCGCACATCTTCGGGCTGTGCAGCCAGACCCGGAAGGGGCCGCGGACCGCGCCGCGGCGGCCGGCGATACGGGCGGCCAACTCCTTCTGCCGCTGGTCCATTTCCGCTTCGGTGAGAACGGGGAGCCTCATCTGGCCGGTACCTGCCTTTTCTTTCCGACTCGTTTCCGGGGCGGGTCGAAGCCCTGCGGTGACAGGTGACGGTACAGCCGGGCCGATGAAGCACACCCCTCCCGGAGCGCAACGTAAACCTGCACGCGACAGGGCACCGATTCGCGCCCGCGCGACCTAACGTCGGTCGACGCAACACCCTGACCGGAGAGGAACCCCCACGATGACCACCATCATCAAGGCCGCGTCCGTGCCCCTGCTGGACCGGGGCGGCGCCGTGGTGACCACGCCCCTGATCACGACGCCGTCGGCCGGCGGGGAGAACCACATCACCAGCGGTATGAGCGTGTATCCGGTGGGGTCCGGGGCGCCGCTGCACTCGCACAACTGCGACGAGCACGTGACGGTCCTCGACGGCGCGGCGGAGGTGTGGGTCGACGGCGAGGTGACGAAGCTGGAGCGCTACGACACCACCTACATCCCCTCCCCCATCCCGCACCTGTTCCGCAATGTCGGTGACACCCCGCTGCGCATCCTGTGGGTGTACTCCTCGGGTCAGGTGACCCGGACGTTCACCGAGACCGGCAAGACGGTGGCGCACTTGTCGGACGAGGACCAGATGGGCAAGGACTGATCCAGCCCTTTCGGTGACCGATCACATGCCGAGACACGCTTGCGTCGCGCTCCTGACCAGGCGTTGTCTCGCACGGTGAGTACCGAACGAACCGAACACCACGACCCTGTCCAGGCCACCACCGGTGACCGCGCCGCACGGCGCGCCGTCACCGTTTTCCCGGTCCTGGTCCTCCTCGCCGGCGCCCTCGGGCTGCTGCTCCCGGGCGGTTTCTCCGGCTGGAGCGAGGCGGTGCCCTATCTGCTGGGCGTCGTGATGTTCTGCATGGGCGTCACCATGACCCCGGAGGACTTCCGCGGGGTCGCCAGGCGGCCCTGGGCGGTGGCCCTCGGGCTGGTCGCGCACTACGTCATCATGCCGGGGCTCGGCTGGGCCATCGCCCACCTGCTCCAGCTCTCCCCGCAGCTCGCCGCCGGTGTCATCCTGGTCGGCTGCGCGCCCAGCGGCACGGCCTCCAACGTGGTCACCTACCTGGCCCGCGGCGACGTCGCGCTGTCGGTCTCGGTCGCCACCGTCTCCACGGTGCTGGCCCCGCTGATCACCCCGCCGCTGACGCTGCTGCTGGCCGGCGAGTACCTGCCGGTGGACGCCGGGTCGATGGTCACCGACATCCTCAAGACGGTACTGCTGCCGGTCCTCGCCGGAATCGTGGTCCGGCTGGTCGCGAGCCGGTGGGTGACCCGGGCGCTGCCGGTGCTGCCGTGGCTCTCCGCGCTGACCATCGCCGTGATCGTGGCCGTGGTGGTGGCGGGCAGCGCCGCCGCCATCAAGTCGGCGGCGCTGATGGTGTTCGTCGCCGTGGTGCTGCACAACGGCCTGGGCCTGGCGCTGGGGTACGGCGCCGGGAAGGTCGGCCGGCTCGGCGAGGCGGGCAGCCGCGCCATGGCCTTCGAGGTCGGCATGCAGAACTCCGGCCTCGCGGCGTCCCTGGCCACGGCCCACTTCAGCCCACTGGCCGCGCTGCCGGCGGCCGTGTTCTCCGTCTGGCACAACATCTCCGGCGCGTTGGCCGCCGCGTGGCTGTCCCGCCGGGGGCGCTGAGCTCAGGTGCGGGTGCGTTCTCGGCTGCGGGTGCGTCGTGGCTGAGCGCGCAGTTCCCCGCGCCCCTAGGGACATACATGTGCTGCATGTCCCAAAGGGGCGCGGGGAACTGCGCGGCCCACCACGACGCACCCGCGGCCGACACCCGACCCCGATCCAGCGGAGCTAGTGCGCGCTGACGAGCTTCTGGTCGTCCGACCGCACCGCACCGGACCGCGAGGCGCGCGCCGCGGCGATGCCGATGAAGACCATCGAGGACACACCGGCCAGCGCGAACGCGGTGAAGCCCCAGTCGCCCTTGTTCGCGGCGAGCAGCTGACCGCCCAGCCACGGGCCGAAGACCGCGCCGAAGCGGCCCATGCCCGAGGTCCAGCCGACCGCGGTGGCGCGGCTGTCGGGGGTGGAGGCGATGGACACCGTCGCGTAGATCATGACCTGGGCGCTGTTGAGGAAGACACCGGTGAGGAAGACGACCACGAAGGTCAGCGCCAGCGGCATGTGGACGCTGAGCAGGAAGACACCGGCGGCGGTCAGCGCGAACCACAGGGCCGAGATGCGCGGGGCGCCGAACCGGTCGGAGGCGCGGCCGGCCACCAGCATGCCGACGATGCCGCCGAGGTTGAACAGCACCACGAAGGTCAGCGCCGAGCCCAGCTCGTAGCCCTCGCTGCGCATCAGGGTGGGCAGCCAGGTGGCGACCCCGTAGACCAGCAGCAGGCCGCCGAAGGAGGCCAGCCAGTACAGCAGGGTCTGGATCCACTCGCGGCCCTGGAAGAGCGCGGCGAGGTTGCCCCAGCGGGCGCCGGCCGGCCGGTCGGTCTTGGCGGCGGGGACGTCGACGTCGTAGCGGGCGGCGAGTTCGGCGGCCTCGTCGCGGCGGCCCTGGGCGACCAGGAAGCTCAGCGACTCGGGCAGCCACTTCAGCAGCACCGGGACGAAGAGCAGCGGGACCACGCAGACCCAGAACGCGGCGCGCCAGCCGAGCGGCTCGACGATCCACAGGGCCACGTAGGCGGAGAGGATGCCGCCGGCGTGGTGGGCGGTCATCAGCAGGCCGATGGTGAGCGCGGCGCGGCCCTTGGGGGCGTAGTCGGAGACCATGCTGATCGCGGTGGGCAGCAGCCCGCCGAGGCCGACACCGGCCAGGGTCCGGCCGAGGCCGAAGACGGCGACGCTGCCGGAGACCGCGCACAGGCCGGAGGCCAGCGAGAACAGCGTGACGCAGGAGAGCATCAGCTTCCTGCGGCCGATCCGGTCCGCGATCGTGCCCGCGGTCAGCGCGCCGACCAGCATGCCGAAGGTGGCGTAGCTGCCGAGGTCGCCCGCCTGGCCGGAGGTGATGCCGAGCGCCTTCTCCTCGAGCATGTGCGGCAGCACCGAGCCGTAGATGAACATGTCCAGGCCGTCGAAGAGCACGGCGACCCAGCACAGGACGACGACCAGCAGAGCCAGTCTGCTGCCCCGTGAGGACAGAGCGGGGGAGGAGGACATCGTTGTTTTCCTCTCGACCAGGACGAGTGCCCTGGAGGGGGTCAATGAAGCGGGTCCGCGCGGCTCGTGCGGCTCGACCCGTTGGTGGCTAGACGCTAAGTTTCCGGCCAGTCAGTGTCAACGGTTTTGTTAACAATCAAAGGAACGATCTGATGACGCCAGGGGGGTGGGGGGGGGGGGGGGGGGGGGGG
>NZ_JBQOUX010000105.1:0-10245 GCF_052216785.1 Streptomyces sp. JW3
CGGCGCCGACCCTCCCCCAGAGGGGGCACCCCCAGCTGATCCTGCGCCCCTGCCACCGGGTGATCGGCGCCGACGGCTCCCTGACCGGGTACGCCGGCGGCCTGGAGCGCAAGACGCGGCTGCCGGCCCTGGAGGGAGTGCGCGCCGCCGGCCCGGATCAGCCGGCGAACACCGCGCCCAGCCACGCCCCGGTGATCAGCAGGCAGGCGAACAGCTCGGTCAGCACGTTCCAGCCGCCCGAGCGCATCGTCGAGCGCACGGCCTGAACCGCCTCGCCGTGCCGGCCCAGGCGCAGCCGTTCGGCCAGATAGATCCCGCCGAGGAAGCCGGGAACGGCGCCCACCACCGGCACCAGCAGGAAACCGAGGAAGGCGCCGCCGCCCGCGTACACCGTCAGCCGGCCCTCGGTGTCCGGGGCCCGCGGCCGGCGCGACGGCAGCGCCCAGCGCACCGCCAGCGACAGCAGCAGCACCACCGTGGCGCCGACCAGGACCGCCCAGGCCAGCGGCCGCGGGTCCTTCAGCGCCCACCACAGGACCGCCGCCCACACCAGCCAGGACCCGGGCACGCCGGGCAGCAGCACGCCGCACAGCCCGAGCAGGACGACCAGGCCCACCAGCAGGAGGTCCACCACTCCCATCAGACCAGGGTGCGCCCCTCGGCGGCGGTTCGCAGATCGGGGAGCGGGGCGCTCAGCGGTCCCGGGCCACCCAGCCCCGCTCGTAGGCGTGCCAGCCCAGTTGCAGCCGGGTGGTCACCCCGGTCAGCTCCATCAGCCGCTTCACCCGGCGCTGTACGGTCCTCAGACCCAGGTCGAGCTGTTTGGCCACGCTCGCGTCGGTCAGCCCGGCCAGCAGCAGCGAGAGTATCTCCAGGTCGGTGGCGTCGGGGCCGCCGGGAGCGTCCTCGGTCACGCCGCGGGCGCCGAGCCGCAGCGGCAGCGCGCCCCGCCACACCGTCTCGAACAGGCCGGTGAGCAGTTCCAGCAGACCGCTGGCGTGCACCACCAGCGCGGCCGGCTCGGCGGACCGGGCGGTGAGCGGTACGAGCGCGAGGGTGCCGTCGGCGACCACCAGCTTGGTCGGCACCCGGTCCACCACCCGGACCTGTTCGCCCCGGCCGAGGGCGGCGGTCAGCTCGGTGATGCCGTCCGGCCGGTCCAGCACCGCCCGCTCCACCACCGCCCGGTAGCGGACCCCGCGCGTGGCGGCCTCCTCCTCCGCGTGGTTCTCCATGCCGGTGACGGCCACCGGGGAGCCGGTGACCAGCGCGCACACCTCCTCGGTCGCGCCGAGCTGGAGCTGGAGGAAGCGCCGGGTGACCGCCGCGGCGCCGGTCACCACCTCCACCAGGTCGTGCACCGCGGGCTCACCGGCCGCCGCACGGTACTCCTCGGCCAGCAGGGCCGCGGCCAGTTCCGCCTTCTCCAGCGCGTGCCGGTGCTGGGTGAGCAGGGCGCCCAGCGCCACGCCGGGCGGCGCCGCGACCCAGCGGCCCGGCCGGCCGGGCGACTGGGCCGCCAGCCCGTTCTGTTCCAGCCGTCGCAGGGCCCGCTCGGTGTCCTGCTCGCCGAGCGCCAGCCGCCGGGCGAGATCGGGCACATCGGCGGCCCCCACGGACACCAGGACCCGGTACGCCGACTCCTGGGCCTCCTCCAGCCCCAGCACTCCCAGCATCGAACGCCGTCCCTCCCCTGGACTCCAGCCTCCGGACCGCCCCTCCGTGGCGGAAAACGGCCACGGCGCAAACCCGCCTGCGCACATCATCGCGGTACCGGCGCCCCCTCTGCCAAGGTGACCTCACCGAGGCGCCCGCCGGCGCCCCGGCGTCCGGCGACCAGCTCGCCGCCGTGCCGTGATCCGGGCCCTGACGTGCGCCGACCGCGCACCCCGGGGGACCGGGCCCGGATCGCCTCGCCGTCGCCGGGCGGTTCTCCCGTGGGGGGTGGGACCGTCCGGCGACCTCCACCGCGCATCGGTTTTTCCGGATGCGCCGTTTTCAACCGGCCCGAGCGGTGGACAATCGAGGGCATGAGTCAGCAGGGGGGAAGTCCCACCGGCCGGGAGGACGACTGGTGGGGGGAGCTGTACGACGACGCCGGCGACGACACCGGGGGGACGGGCGGGTCCGACTCCCTCGACGACCGGTTCGCCTCCGCGACGGGACCGCTGGACGCCGACCGCCCCGGCCGGCGCCCACCTGCCGTGCCGGGGCCCCGGGCGGCGGAGCGGGGCGGGGCGGTGCCACGGGCGCCCTGGGAGCCGCCGCCGGCGGGGCCGAGGGGGCCGGTGACGTTCCCGGACGGTTCGCCGGGTGCCGGAATCCGCGGGCGGTCGGGAACCCCGGGTGGCACAGGTGGCGCGCCTCCTCCGCAAGCCACCGCACCACCTCCTCCGCAAGCCACCGCACCACCTCCTCCGCAAGCCACCGCACCACCCCCGCCGCAAGCCACCGCACCACCCCCGCCCCCCGCCGTATCCCCGCCCCCGCCCCCGCCCCCGCCCCCACTCCCGCTCCCCGCGAACTGGCCTCCGGCCCGCCCCACGGACCCGCCCCCCGCCCCGCCGGCGGCCCCTCGAACCCCGGCCGACGCGGCGGCCCGGCCCCGCCCCGCCCGCCGCGACTTCGTGGGTTCCGGCCCGCCCACCTACGACCCCGAGCCCACCGCCCTCCCGCCCGCCGATCCGGACGCCCTCGGTGACCTGGTCGCGGACACCGTGTTGGACGGCGCCCGGTACGGGTCCTGCACGCTGCGGGCGCTGTCCCTGCGCGGCGACTCCGCGCGCTACCGGGGGGACCCGCGCCGCGACGCGCTGCTCACCGCCCGCTTCGGGGCGGGCGACGACGCCCTGGTCCTGGTGGCGATGGCCACCGGCGGCCGGGCCGCGACCGGCGCCCACCGGGCCGCCGCCGAGCTGTGCCGCTGGATCGGCCGGGCCGTCGGCCGCAGCCACCTCCGGCTGGCCGAGGACCTGCGGGCCGCCCGGCGCGGCGACCTGAAGTCCGGTCTGCACCGGCTCACCGACCGCAGCCTGGGCCGGCTGCGGGCCAGCGCCACCGAACAGGGCCTGACCCCGGAGGAGTACACGGCCGGCCTGCGCTGTCTGCTGCTGCCCGCCGACCCCGACTGCCGTACCCGGGTGTTCTTCGGCGTCGGCGCGGGCGGTCTGTTCCGGCTGCGGGACGGCTGGTGGCAGGACATAGAACCGCGCCCCGCCGACACCACCGGCGCCCCCGTCGTCGGCTTCGGTTCACCGCCCGCCGGGGCACCCGCCGGGACCGCGGACGGGACGCCCACGGGGACGGCACCGGGGCCACCCACTGGGACACCAGCGGGCCCACCCACCGCGCCCCCCGCGAGGACCCTCGCCGAAACCCCGGCGGAAACCCCCGACGGCGACCGGCTCACCATGGACCTCGGCGTCACCACGCCGCCGGGCCCGTACCAGGAGCCGGCCCTCGGGCCGCCCCGCCGGCCCTTCCGGTTCCGGGCCTCCGTCGCCCGCCCGGGTGATGTCCTGCTGCTGTGCACGGCCGGCCTGGCCGACCCGCTGCGCGGCGAGGCCGCTCTGCGCGACCACCTCGCCGGACGGTGGTCCGGCGCCGCCCCGCCCGGTCTGGCCGGCTTCCTCGCCGACGTCCGCACCCGGGTCAAGGGGTACGCCGACGACCGTACGGCCGCCGCGGTGTGGGAGGCATGAACGGGGCCTTTGTGCCTACATGGACAGCATGGCCAAACAGAAGAACGTCGCCGAGCAGTTCGTCGACACCCTCGTCCGCGCCGGAGTGGAACGCCTCTACGGCGTCGTCGGCGACAGCCTCAACCCGGTGGTGGACGCGGTGCGCCGCCACTCCGGCATCGACTGGGTGCACGTCCGGCACGAGGAGACCGCCGCCTTCGCCGCCGGCGCCGAGGCCCAGATCACCGGCAAGCTGGCGGCCTGCGCCGGCTCCTGCGGCCCCGGCAACCTGCACCTGATCAACGGCCTGTACGACGCCCACCGCTCGATGGCCCCGGTGCTCGCCCTGGCCTCGCACATCCCGTCCAGCGAGATCGGTCTCGGCTACTTCCAGGAGACCCACCCGGACCACCTGTTCCGCGAGTGCAGCCACTACTGCGAGATGGTCTCCAGCCCGAAGCAGATGCCCCGCCTCCTGGACACCGCCATCCAGAACGCGGTGGGCCGCTCCGGCGTCAGCGTCGTCACCCTGCCCGGCGACATCGCCGGGGAGCCGGCCCCCGAGGGCGCTACCGAGACCGCCCTGGTCACCTCCCGGCCCTCCGTCCGCCCCGGCGACGAGGTGATCGACCGGCTGGTGAAGCTGATCGACGACGCCGACAAGGTCACCCTGTTCTGCGGCAGCGGCACGGCGGGCGCGCACGCCGAGGTGATGGAGTTCGCCGGGAGGATCAAGAGCCCGGTGGGGCACGCCCTGCGCGGCAAGGAGTGGATTCAGTACGACAATCCGTACGACGTCGGGATGAGCGGGCTGCTCGGGTACGGCGCGGCCTACGAGGCCACCCACGAGTGCGACCTGCTGATCCTGCTCGGCACCGACTTCCCGTACAACGCCTTCCTGCCGGACGACGTGAAGATCGCGCAGATCGACGTCCGGCCGGAGCACCTGGGCCGGCGCTCCAAGCTGGACCTCGCGGTGTGGGGCGACGCCAAGGAGACCCTGCGGTGTCTGATCCCGCGGGTGAAGGAGAAGAAGAGCCGCAAGTTCCTCGACCGGATGCTGAAGAAGCACGCCGACGCGCTGGAGGGCGTGGTCAGCGCCTACACCCGCAAGGTCGAGAAGCACACCCCGATCCATCCGGAGTACGTGGCGTCCGTGCTGGACGAAGTCGCCGCCGACGACGCCGTGTTCACCGTCGACACCGGGATGTGCAACGTCTGGGCGGCGCGGTACATCTCGCCCAACGGGCGGCGCCGGATCATCGGTTCGTTCTCGCACGGGTCGATGGCCAACGCGCTGCCGATGGCGATCGGGGCGCAGTTCACCGACCGGGGGCGGCAGGTCGTCTCGATGTCCGGGGACGGCGGATTCTCCATGCTGATGGGCGACTTCCTCACCCTGGTCCAGTACGACCTGCCGGTGAAGGTGGTGCTCTTCGACAACTCCTCGCTCGGCATGGTCGAGTTGGAGATGCTGGTGGCCGGACTGCCCTCGCACGGGGTGACCAACAAGAACCCCGACTTCGCCGCCGTCGCCGAGGCGTGCGGGGCCTTCGGGGTGCGGGTGGAGAAGCCCAAGGACCTGGCGGGCGCGCTGAAGGCGGCGTTCAAGCACAAGGGCCCGGCCCTCGTCGACGTCGTCACCGACCCCAACGCGCTGTCCATCCCGCCGAAGATCAGCGCCGACATGGTGACCGGGTTCGCGCTGTCCGCCTCCAAGATCGTGCTGGACGGCGGCGTCGGCCGGATGCTCCAGATGGCCCGCTCCAACCTGCGCAACGTGCCCCGGCCGTAACGCCCACCGGCCGCCCGGGGCAATGGTGTTCGGCCATTTCCGTGGCCGAACACCCGGTCCGCCCGGTCGGCGGGCGCCCGGATGACTGCCCGGCGCCACACGGGGCATGGAACATCGTGAACGTGTTCGAGCGCGAGGCAATGGCACCGGCACGCGGGCGGGGGACATGGCGAGGCAGGCACACAGGGGCGGTCCCGTGGTGGTGGGGACGCGTCCGGTGGACGAAGTGGTGGAGGAGAAGGCCGACGACGCGATGGACGGGGCGTCTCAGCTCAGGTGCAGACTCCGGCGGTGCGACCTGGGGGCGGTACCCGAAGCGCGCCGGGCGCTGCGTGAGCTGCTGCGGCACTGGGGGCGGCCGGGCCGGTCGGAGGTGGCGGAACTGCTGGCCAGCGAGCTGGTCACCAACGCGCTGGTGCACACCGACCACGACGCGGTGCTGACCGCCGTCGTGGACCACCGGGCGGTGCGGGTGGAGGTACGCGACTTCGTCTCCCGGTGGCCCCGGCCGCACGCCGTGGACGCCGAGGGCGGTACGCACAGCACGCACGGCAGGGGCCTGCTGCTCGTGCAGTCGCTGGCCGACGCCTGGGGGGTGCGGGCGCACGCCGTGGGCAAGTCCGTCTGGTTCGAACTGGACGCCGGGCCCGCCTGAACACCCGAGGGGCGGGGCCCGCGGACCCCGCCCCTCGTCGGCTCACCGGTTCCGGTGGTTTCGGTGGTTAACCGAACTGCTGCTCAAGGTCCTTGAGCTTGCGCTCCAGGGAGTCCAGCCGCGGCAGCGCCTGGGTGTCGTCCTCCGCGGTGAGGTCCACGGTGACCGGGTCACTCGCGCCGCGCACGGGCTGCAGCGAGGGAAGCCGGCGGCGGGCGGGAAGCTCCGGCGCCGCTATGGCAGGCTCCGCGGCGACCTGGTCGGAGCCCCGCTCCACGGCCTGCACCTCGACCTCGACCTGGCGTCCGCCACGGCCCGGGAAGCTGCGGTGACCGCGGCTGATGGCCTTCAGCTGGGCCCGCTCCATGCGGCCCGCCTCGCGCCGGCGCTGCCGGGTCTCCTCCTTCTTGCGCTTCTCGTCGCGGACTTCCTCGACCGCCTCGTCCAGGCTCCGCACGTTCTCCAGGAGCATCAGCGACCAGGCGCCGTAGGTCTCGCGGGGCGCGCGCAGCCAGCGGACGATCCGGATCTGCGGCAGCGGACGCGGCACCAGGCCCTGCTCGCGCAGCGCGGCCCGGCGGGTCTGCTTCAGCGCCCGGTCGAACAGCACGGCCGCCGACAGGGACATGCCCGCGAAGAAGTGCGGGGCGCCCGCGTGGCCCAGGCCCCGGGGCGCGTGCACCCAGTTGAACCAGGCGGCGGCGAGGGCGAACGTCCACACGAGTATGCGCGAGCCGAGCGCCGCGTCACCGTGGCTGGCCTCGCGCACCGCGAGGACGGAGCAGAACATCGCCGCCCCGTCCAGGCCGAACGGGACCAGGTACTGCCAGCCGTCGCTCAGGCCGAGGTTCTGCTCGCCGAAGCCGACCAGACCGTGGAAGGAGAGCGCGGCGGCGACCGCGGCACAGCAGAAGAGCAGGACGTAGGAGAAGGTGCCGTACAGGGCCTCCTTGCGCCTGCGGCGCTCCTCGGACCGCTCCCACGAGTCGTCCTTGCCGGTGTCCTTCCCCGAGGAGCGCTTGCCGCGCGCGAGCACCGCCACCGCCGCAAGCATGCCCAGGAGCAGCACGGCGCCCGGAAGCAGCCAGTTCAGCGATATGTCGGTCAGTCTCATCTAGGGGTCCCTTGCATTGGGATAGGGCGTAACGCCCGCCATAGTGGCCCAACCCCGCCTGCCCTCAAGGGGTTTTCGGGGCAAGAGGCCGCCAAGGGAGTGCGTGGGGACGGTCCGGGGCGGCGTCCTGCTCGAACTGGCGTCTGAGGCGCGGGAGTTGAGTTCGAACAAGGATACCCGTACGGGTGGTTCCGGGGAAACGCCCGGCACCTTGTGAGGAAGGTGTGAATCGGCGGAGCCGGTACGGGGGTCACCCGCGCGGATGATCTTACGGGGTCCGCCGGCCGCCGCGGGCAGCCGGTCAGCCGGCCTGGGCGACGAGCTTGCCGACCCGGTCCGCCTCGCAGGTGCGCGGACAGGCGGCGCAGGTGTCCTCGGGGCGCAGCGTGTAGAACATGCAGCAACTCGCCCGGTCCCGGGTGGGCAGCGACTCGCCGTCCGGCCCGGTCAGCTCGCGGAACGCCGCCGCGCCGACGTACGGCCGGGTCGCCCCCGGCAGCAGCAGCTCCAGTTCCCGGCGGGCCCGGTCGCGTTCGCTCTCGCCGTCTCCCTCGCCCAGCAGATGGGCGACGTACCACAGGCCCTCCACCAGCTCGTCGGTCGCCATCCCCCACAGGGCGCGGTCGCGCCGCCGCATCCGGGGGCCGAATCCGGCCAGCAGCGGTGCCAGGTGGTCCGCGACCGCGGCCCGTACCTCGGCGCGCAGCGCGTCCTCGTCGGCGACCACCCGGGCGCCGGGCAGCGCGGCGGCCGGATCGTCCGGCAGACAGGCGAAGCCGGCCGGGCGGACGGCCATCCGGCCCAGCGGCAGACCGGGGGCGGAGCGGTCGTAGGCGACGTGCGTCACGGGCAGCCGGGGGACCCGGCGGTGCAGGAACCAGGGCACGGTGATCAGCAGACAGGCCGGCCAGGCGTACCGGTGCAGTCCGAAGGTGGCGATCACGTCCGGCCGCGCCCGCTGCCCGTAGTCCCGTACCACCTGCGCCTCGTCCCAGGTCAGGAACGCGTCCAGGGCCGGGCCGCCCTCGGCGAGCGCGGCGGCCGCGACCCAGCCGCCGCCGTCGGGCAGCGCCTCGCCGGGCGCGTGCTCCGCGACGGCGAACGAGGGCAGCACCTCGGCCAGCCGGGCGTAGGCGGCCGCGACGGGTGAACGGGGTACGGACATCAAGGCTCCTGGCTCCTTGTAGGCCCTTATAGGCAAGCCTTACCTTACCCAAGATCCTCCGGATTTGAACTGACGCGATGTACCCCTAGGGTGCTTGACGGACGAGTAACAACCCGCCGTAATGACCCCAAGTACCGACACGTCCCCAGGAGGACCCCGTGGACCCCGTGAGGGAGGGCGCGCAGAGCTCCGCCGAGCCGGGGACACCCGCGATACGCACGGCGCCGGCCGCCCGGGTGCCCGCGCCGGCGCCCGTACGCGGTGAGCACACCCACGCCGAGCCGCCGCTGCCCCGCCCCCGCGCCCTCGTCCAGCGCTCGTCCGTGCGCGGGCAGGTGCTGGACGCCCTGCGCACCGCGCTGGTCGCGGGCGAGCTGCGGCCCGGCGAGGTCTACTCGGCGCCCGCGCTCGGCGAGCGGTTCGGGGTGTCGGCGACCCCGGTGCGGGAGGCCATGCAGCAGCTCGCCCAGGAGGGCGCCGTCGAGGTGGTGCCGAACCGGGGTTTCCGGGTCGTCGAGCGCGGCGCCCGTGAACTGGCCGAACTGGCCGAGATCCGGGCGCTGATCGAAGTCCCGGTGCTGCTGCGGCTGTCCCGCACGGTGCCCGCCGAACGCTGGGCGGAGCTGCGGCCGTTGGCCGAGGCGACCGTCCGGGCCGCCTCCTCCGGTACCCGCGCGGTCTACGCCGAGGCCGACCGCGCCTTCCACCGCGCGGTGCTGGCGCTGGCCGGCAACGAGCAGCTCGTCCGGATCGCCGACGACCTGCACCGCCGGGCGCAGTGGCCGCCGGCCGGCTCCCCGGTCCCGCGCGGCCGGGCCGACCTGGTCGCCGACGCGCACGAGCACACCGCGCTGCTGGACGCCCTGATCGCCGGCGACCCGGAGCTGGTGCGGGCCCTGGTGGGGGAGCACTTCTCGGTATAGCGGGCCGGCGCGCGGCCGGCCGCGGGGTTGCCGCGTGCTGGGCCGAATGGGGGCTGCGCCCGATGGGCGGGCGGGGGCGGGGCGGGCACGCTGGAGGATGCGTGGGCCGTACCGCCGTCGGGCGTCGGGAGGAGGAAGAACCGTGGAACCCGTGGCCGGTGAGCCATTCCGTTCCCCACCGCGGCGCGGGCGGCGCGACCCGCTGCGGCGCCGCACCGACCGGCTCCGGGGCCGGCTGGGGCTCGGGCTGCTGCTCGCCGTGCTGGCGGCGGTGCCGGTGGCCGGGCCGTGGGCGGCCGACC
Source organism: Streptomyces sp. JW3 (assembly GCF_052216785.1). Taxonomy (NCBI): domain Bacteria; kingdom Bacillati; phylum Actinomycetota; class Actinomycetes; order Kitasatosporales; family Streptomycetaceae; genus Streptomyces; species Streptomyces sp. JW3. The sequence goes on from NZ_JBQOUX010000105.1 coordinate 9,635, forward strand.
GGGCCCACCGGCACTTCAGCGCGACCGCCGAGGACCAGGCCCGGACCCGGCACCGCACCACGGCGGTCCTCGTCGCCGCCGCGCCGCACGCCCCGGCGCCCCGCCCGGTCCAGGCCCCGGTCCGCTACACCGGCCCGGACGGCGGCACCCGGACGGCCCGGACCGCCGTCGAGCCGGGGCTGCCCGCGCGCAGCACGGTCCCGGTCTGGGTCACCGCGGACGGCCGGCTCACCGGCCCGCCGCTGACCGGGGACGAGATCCGCAGCCGCGCCGCGGGCTGGGCGCTGGTCGCGGCCCTGGCCGTCGCGGGTGCGGGCGCGCTGGCGTACGGGGCGGGGGCCTGCTGCTGGAGCTCCGGAACCTGGCGGCCTGGGAGCGGGAATGGGCCCGCGCGGCCCCGCGGCGGCCGATGACCTTCTAGCCGCCTCGGCCGTCCTGGCGTCGGGGGCGTCTCGGCTGTCCCGGCGTCGGGGGCGTCTCGGCTGTCCCGGCATCGGGACCGTCTCGGCCGTCCTGGCGTCCGGACCGCCCCGGCCGTCCCGGCATCCCGGCCGCCGCAGCGCCCCGGCAGCCCACCGCCCCCGTGCCGGGGCGCCGCAGGTTAAGCCGTG